>JBEIRK010000181.1:0-3883 GCA_040376005.1 Flavobacteriales bacterium | reverse complement strand
TCTTGCGAATCATCCGTAAACCTCTCAGGGTCACAAAATATTCTTGAGAATCCTGCGATTATCATCTCATCCTCATCAGAATGAAATAAGTCGTGGGTATACCAGTCTGTCAGCTTTAGCATCTCCTTTTCCAGTACCATGGAATCTACAAGATAGCCTTCAAACAAAGGGATATGCGTGGAGGAATGCGGGATATGAAGTATGAGTTTTTTGTTCATTTTTAATAAGAGTTTCACTTACATTTTATTGCTTCGATACAAAAATAATTCAACATCATTAGAATACATTTTTTAATTGCCATTGAACACAGGATGACTATTATTATAACTTTTACTTAGTGTTTAATAATTCATTGATAAAAAATGCACCAAGATTCAAACACGACTTTTTTAACATGCGTCCGCCCCTTCAGTCCCAATTCGAAACCTAAATAGCTGTTTATTAATAGCTTGCAGAAATGATATGTGCGGGTAAAATACCCAACATTATGCATAGCTGCCAGGATAGGCCTATTCGATATACTGCAGCACCAAATCCGTGAAGTTCTCTTGCAACAGATGGGCAGCGAACAGAATAAAATAGACTTACTCCTTCAGCCGCAAATTAGGTATAGCATAGGATAGGCGAACACTCATTTTTCCCAAAATACTTGCGCCTATTTCCGAAGGCTGCGGATGAATTTCCGAGATGGATTACTATTGCAGTTCAACAATCAGACAACCCAAAGAACCATTACCAGGTTAACTCAATTTTTTCGCAAGTGTTTGCAGTGAAGTTCAAAACGCCTGACCAATACACAAAACCGGTTTGGTCTTTAACACTGTAGGTATAGGCTTTGCTTTTAACGCCGCCCAACTGCTTTGTAATGGTGATAGAAGCATTTTGACCGCAAGTGGGAGCCCCTTTCCAATAAACTGAAGTAGCGCTGGAGCCCACTATTTCGCCATCTACGTAATATGTAAGTGTGATTGCGTCGTCATTAATGAGTCCTTCAGATGTAGCCTGGCCATACCAAATGACGTTTTGACCTTCGTACAAGCAGCTGCCATCATCTTTTTTTGCATCTGGATTGTATGTCTTGCTATCTGGGTCCATACAACCTTCTCTTTTACAACCAGAGAATAGTGTCAAAGTGGCAAGTGCAATAGTTAACAGGGTGGTTTTTGTTGATTTCATGTATATAGAATTAACTTTTTGGCTTTACTTAATTTGTGGTCAGTACAAAAAAAAGGAAATAAACGATGCTAGATTAAACCATTTTCCCAATCACTGACTATCAATTTCCCAGCACAATGGCACGCTTACCGAAGGATAGAATCCCCCCCTACTGCTCGGAAGCCTCGAGCACGGCGATGAAACGGGCCTGGGCGAAGAGGGCTAGCACCACGACGGCACCGGCGGCGAAGGCGAAGAGGGCAAAGACCAAGGCGAGTTTGCTAAGCAGGAAGATGAACAATACTGTGATACCAAGCATGAACCAACCTAAGAGGATGTACAAGGCGCGCAGGAAACGTAGGGAGCTGCGGCGTTCGTGGGGCTGGGTGCTGAATGCGCTGCCGCCATGCTGCGCCTGATACCGTGCTGCCTGCTGCTGGGGCTCTACAATCTGCTCGGTATAATACTCCTCGTAAGCGTAGTAGCCACGGCGGCGGAGCACCTGACTGAGGAGGGTGTCGAAATTGTCTACATGATGGTGGCTGCAAAACTCCTGGATTCTGCCATGCATTTCCTCATTGAGGAGGACCTTGCGGCGGTTTAACTCTGCAATGGTGAAGAGTATGGTATCGGAATCATACTGGGTCCAGTAGTCGAGCATGGCCATGAGGGCAATGTCTGCCTCGCAGGTAATCTCTTTCAGGGATCTGTTTTCCATTGTTGTGTTAATTTACAAACTGTGAGCTGTGTTCTGTCATGATAAATTGAAATGGAGATTGTAGAAAGGGTAAAAAAAATCACTCAAATTTATGATGCGTCTTCACATAGTGCTCTGCTGCTGGACTCTGCCAAGACAGATGCTCAAAACAAACACAGCGCTATTGAGTATGCAAGTTAGCATGAATACGGGAGATGCTTATGTGGAATTCCCGAACTGAGCAAACCCTTTTCCGAAATGGGCACATTGGCGCATTAAGGGGCGTTTTCTGTAAGAATAAGATGTAATCTATTTGTGCTGCACATTACTGCGTAGCTTGCCGATTTCTCCTACTGCACAGCATGGCTATACACTGGGTTGCACGCTGGCTTTACAGCTTGCAATACCTTGCGCGGGGTTTAGTCCTTTTTCAGCTTATACGAACCCTCATAGCTGCCGCAGCGGGCGCCATGGCCGCAATCGCCATACTCCAATACGCTGATCATTTCTTCACCAAATTGGAAGTTGATGTGGCAGGTACTTTCGCTGGGGCTGTAGTTGGCGATAGACAGTTTGGTCAAATACGCCTGGTCTAGGAAATCTTCAGCACAGAATTCTGAAGCTTGCTGAAACCTAAAATACACAACACCATCTGCGGTGGGTCCGCTAATTTCTAGGGATACACCGTTGTCGCCTATGTATATTCCCGACCAATCTGGCAATGCTGTATCGCCAAAGGCGCTGATATCTAAGGGCGCTTCAGCATCCAGAAAATAAGCAGAGTCAGTGAATATGGTATCGGCATATTCTCCGTCAGATCCATCTGCGGTTGGGAATTCTTCAACATAGTAGAGGCTGTCAGCAGGGGCGCTTGCCAGCTGCTCTTCTGTAGGCCAATCAAAGGGCTCAATGCAGGGATCGCACTTTAAACCCAGGGCCAGTCCTACGTTGTAGGCCTTACCTTCGTTGAAATAATGCACATAGGCCAAATCCAGTTTGCGGGTTACTTCTTCTCCCGTGCTGGTATTTCCAACCAAGACAACTTGATAGAAACTTTCGAATCCGGTGTACTCGGAATACACATTGGTAGGCGAAACTACCTCAGATGGATCGAAATCGCAGCAAGCGCAAAAGAGGATTACTTGGGATTGGGTCTGCAGGAACTCAACGGCTGCAGTTGCTTCTTCTTTGCTTATGTAAGCCAATTGGTCGGCCTTGCTCCATGGGGTGCATAGGAACAGCAGGGCGATGGCGAGTATTCTTTTCATTGTTGTTACGAATTAAATGTATTGTTTTAGGTACGAAAATCGCACAGAGAGACCTGAAGCCAACCCTTATTTTATCGAAATGCGGTTTAGAATTTCCCAATGCTTGCAAACAGGCTGCAAATAAACACCCATTATGGGCACATTCGGTAACACGCAAACTCATGCTATCGTAGCCTTGCGCAATGCCTGTACCCTGTTGTTTTTTGCCTCTTCAATATCTTGCAAAAAACGGAGCACACTATCTTGAGGCATTTGGGTAACATTGATTTGCATTTGAGAGTCGGTGGAGACAACATGGATAGATGTTTTTCGGGACAAGAGGTAGCGCAGGGTAAAGAAGACCAATACAGCAGCAGCGATGATAAATGTTTCCGCGCCTTCACTGCTTCCAAAAAGGAGTACCCCTGAAGCCAGCGCGACACCCATGAATAGATACGATGCATGCGACACGCGCTGCAAGCTTGTTGCGCTTATATTTTCAAGCAACACACTTTGGGTATAGGAACGTCCGAGTTCTTTATGCTCAGCGAAGAGTCTGTGCGAGGTAAGACACACGCTTTTGTCCATCGATTCTTTGATGCTATGTTCGTCGGGCAACAGATTCAAATTCATGGGTTCGGTCTTGAATAATTCGTATTTGTCTTTATGGGAAAACGAGAAGCGGCGCTACCAAAGGAAAGGGGAGATAAAGTGCAAGAAAGTATAAATGCGGTCAACGCGGCCACTCATTTTTCCGAAATGCGGATTGCAATTTCCGAAAATC
>JBEIRK010000154.1:0-5039 GCA_040376005.1 Flavobacteriales bacterium | reverse complement strand
GATTTTTTTATTCTTTCCATCGCCTTTTATGTTGGCTTTGATCAAAACACTTTCTGCATTCTGCAGCATAGCAATTTTTTCTTTTGGAACCCGAATGGTTAAGCGCGTTTTCGTGGAAGACAAGGGCCTGCCCTGCACGTCTGTTTTACCGGGTAAAATACTTTGATTTCCTTCTACATCCGCATACCCCAACAATTGAAAATTCGCATCCATAAAGCCCAATTCCAAGCCCACCTCGAATGGATATCCATTGTCAATATCCACATATAAAATAGCAGATTTTAACCTTTCATCTCCATGCAATTCTGCCAAATCCAAGGCCTGCGTGTCGCGCAAGGTGATGCCTTGTATACCAAAATTTGCGGGGGTTTCTAAACGTAGAAAAACATCTACCCTGGAATTGTCAAATACAAAATCCTTGTAATTGCTGGTATTGCCATTTGGATTGGTTTCCACATCCATGTTGTAATGGATGAGTTGAGGCAAAGTCTCGATAAAACTTTTGATATTGCTATTATTTGCATCCAGTGTAATGCGTTTTTCGGTATACGCATCGCGCTGAAATGCAGGTGGTCCCACATCAATGGGAGAGCCCAGAGGCGTGGCATTGAGCAGCTGTTTTCGCCCATTAAATATATTCTCTGCCTCCATGTGCTTCACCGTGAGTCTTCCTGTTGCGCCTACATAATTCTGCACCAACACAGATGCGGTAAAATTCTGCAAACTCATATCGCCATCTAAGCCTTTGAAAAGCTGAAAGGGCGTGGTGCTCAATCCTGTTGGGTTCAGGGTTTTACCCAAATATCCAATAGCGTATTCCGGTATTAATTCTGAAACGGAATAATAAATTCGCACAGAATCATTCAAGGTCACTTTTACTTTCCTTCCGCTACTGTCAAGCTTTACAATTAAGATTTGGTGGAAGGTATTTACAGTGTCCGTTACATCAGGATTCTTTCCCCTGAAGTCAAACATGTAACCCGACATATCGATAATCTCTTCATACACCTCTCTCTTTCCCGGTGCAACACCTGGTATTTTTACAGTTCTTTCTAATGGAACCCCATTATACGTTGCACTTGGCACAGAAAAGAACATGGTCATATTCTCTTGGATGGTGGTTTCCAAGCGCAGTTGAAGGTTGCCTGCCTTAACCTTAAAGAACTTCACCTCGGCGCCGTTCATAGGCATACTCAAGGCCTCGTTTTGATTCATTACCGTCTGATTCGGGAAAGCGGCCACAGCGCTTCTTGGACGCAGGCTGCGCACAGTTAATGTAACATTCACCCCTTTGTCAGCGTCAACCAATACAGGTCCGGGACTTGCCTTTGTAACCAAACGCTTAATTACCCCCTTCAAGGCTTTATTTACCGTTTTATTTCTCAGATTAATACTTCTGGTTACACTGGTATTTTTGAGGATATTGGTAAATGAATCGAGGGCTACTTCACTTTGATCATCGGCATTGACAATCTGAAATACCAATAAATCAACATCTACAGGCAACTCGTTTTGCAAGGAAATATCCAAAAATCCACTGTCTAAGGTAGCCGTTTCAAAAAAGGCACTGGCATCAATATCTACAGGACTCAAATTACTTTGATTCTGAGCAGGTACATCAGCAGTTTGACCATCCAAAAAGCGGAATAAAGGATTGATCTGGCCCAGTGTAATGCTTTGTACGATACTGCGATCTGTAAGTTTCAGCTTCTTCAAGGTGAAGCTGGTATTAATCGTCGTGTCTGGTGTGCGCATTTGTGCCAAACGCGCCGAATAAATCAACTCATCGTAAATAAGGGTATAGCTACTATCGCCAACATTATTTACCAATCTTGAGTTGTCAATGTCATTCAGTGACAGGTCAGCCTTAAACAAAGGCACTGCCGCATGATTGTCCCAGCGTGCTGCCCTGCGCTTGCAGCCACTGCCAAGCAGCGCAAGGATTACAAACACGATTGTATATAGCCTGTTTCTGGTCATAAAAGTTCGAATTTCATCATTTTTGACCACTCCACAACCATATTGTTGTTCCCTACCCCGAAAAATATGGCAAATCTGTTACATTGTGCGTTTCAGCTGGCGCGCAGCCATGAGGCGATATCAATCCCAAACAGCCATTGTCCACCGAAAATGAGAAGGCCCCAAAAAGCGGCACTTATGGTCACATAGCCTACAATTTTCCAGCGCTGATGCACAAAGGCAGTAGCCATGATACACCCAATAGGAACACTCAAAAATATAGGTGTAAGAAGCGCCACCAATGGCAAACCCCCATTGCGCTTGAGCCGAACAAGCAATCGGGTGCGTTTATTAAAATGCGATTTTTTTGATAAAAACTTTTTGCGAAACCAAGTCTCTATCCAAATACCACCAAAAGTGAACACAATGGAACCAAACATGGCCCCCGCAGTGGTAATCACAAAACCCCACATAGGATTGGAAAAAAGAGCCAGGCAGGACGCCACACCAACCAGATATTTCACACCTGACCACAAAAAGGCCCAAATTATTTTTCCAATTAACATGCTCCGGATTTAGGCCCCAAAGTTGAACATTCTACGCCGCATTCGCAAACCTTTATTTAAGGCTTCGTTCAAACGGATTAAATACCCGATTTAGCAGCATTTTTAGACCAACTGAAAGAATTCAGGCACAATTTGTGCAATTTTGCACCCAAGTTGCCAAAAGGACTACGACATATTCTTTTCTTAATCATTGCTAGCGCCGCGCCAGTGCTCGTTTCTGCGCAATTCGAAGAATCGGAACCTATCAGCAGCAATCAAACAGAAACTAAAAAAGACAGCACCAAGCCTGTAAAACGCAGCGACCCTGCGAGCCAATATGCCTATATGTTGAATATGGGTATTGACACTTTTTACAAGTGGGATAGTAGTTTTCTATTTGTGCATAGATATAACAAAATACAAGCTACGGGCTTGCCATACGCTGATCTTGGGAATACCGCCACACCACAACACTTTATTGCCCTCAACCCATTTGTACAACACGGTTTTCGTAGTGGTTTTAATCCCTATCCACTTCAAAATAAAAATACGGATAGTTTTAAATTCTATAAAGCCGCGGTTCCTTTCAGCCGTTTTGCCTATACCCAAGGCACAAAAGGCGTATTTATACTCGACGCCTTGCACACCCAAAACCTAGCCAAGGGCTGGAATGTATCTATTGAACTCTCCAGTGTCCAAAACCAAGACGTATATACAGCCTCTTCCCAAAACCATCTGCATCGAGGTACCATGGCCGGCAGTCACTATGTTTCCCAAAATGGAGCCTTCACCCAAAGAGTGATTTTTTCATGGAACCGCGCCAGAAGAGCAGAAAATCGGGGTTTACTCAACGATTCTTTCTTTTACCTCCCCAGTGAAAACAATGTGCGGACCATAGGCAACTATGTACCAGCGAGCAGCACCGCCCAATCATTCTATGCGCAACACCACCATCTTGTCGAGCACAATCTGTATATAGGAAAACAACGCAACATCAGTGTATTCCATCGTTTTGACCATATCAAGGAAAAATATGAGTACAACGAAAGTGCAGCGCGTTTTAGCAGCAATGATTCGGCCTTTTACGGCACTACTCCCAACTTCAACCCAGGAGCCTTTAAAGATTCTACGGTTTATACCCAGTGGAATAACAGTGCAGGAATTCGCATACTCCTAAACCGAAAAAAGTCTCCCATTGTCCTCAAAACCTGGGCATCGGCAGATTATGTCTCCTACAATTCCATTTACAAAACTCAAGCCACCACAACCTTCAACCAAGCAGTGCATGCACATGCATTAACAACACAAAAAGGGTTTCAACTTGAGGCAACAGGTCATCTTTACCTCTTGGGATGGAATCAAGGTGATTATTTTTTCAAAGCAAAGGCAGGCGTAAATCTCTTGAAAAATCTAGGTGTTTTTGCTGCATATACCAGTCAAATCTATAGGCAACAAATGAATGCAGAGAGATTTAACACCAATTATCTGCGATTCTACCAAAACTTAAGAAACTCCGCATCCAACGCGCTTAGTGCGGGATTACATTATAACAACCGCTTTTGTATTACCGAAATTCTCGCCCAAACAGGAACTGTTTCTAATTATTTGTATCTCAATTCTAACAACGTATTTCAGCAAATAAATAGCATACAATTTGCACAACTTTCCGGTAGAATAAATCTAAAATTAGGCATTTTCTATATTGATCAACGTTTCAGTATTCAAACACATAACTCTAAAGAGAATCTTCCTCTACCTGCATTTTCAGGCGCAACTGCTGCGTATATTCAAAAAGCTATTTTCAAAAAAGCCATGCTCGCACGAATGGGTTTAGAAGTGTATTATTTTAGCAAATTCAACGCCTATTCTTACAATCCCATGCTAGCGCAATTTAAGCCTGGCAATGAAACCACGGGCAACTATCCCCTAGGTGACTTTTATGTAAGCGGTGAGGTAAAAACCGTAACTTTTTATCTTAAAATGGAACATATCAACCAATACGCCACCAATTATGGATTTGCTGAAACGTATAATATTACCCAACAATATCCCATAGAACCCTTGAGATTCCGTTTTGGTATTGTGTGGAAATTCTACAATTAAATCACCATAAAAACATCATATCTGCTATGAAAAAAAATGAAGAAACCGATTATAATGAAGCCATGGTTAAATTAACCTTGGAAAACAATGCCCTTCTAAAAACCATATTGCATTATATCGAAAAAATGGAAGCCCACAGACTTCAAGTGGATATCGAAACCGTAGAAGCGGGTACAGACGAAATCATCAATGGCAACCTGCAACAGGCTATTGAAATGCTGAATCAATCTGATAGCGAAGATTAAGGTGCAGCGGATTACAATACAGCTTTTAGATTAAAAATATCCCCCAGAATGCAGCAGAATACAGAGGAATTTATTTGCTATAGAAGTAAAATTAAACTCCTGCTTCTACTCCTGCTTTCTCTCGCTTTTACAATTTACTCAGCTGTGCTTTTGTTCCCTGAAATCAGTGGCATCACCCTTTCAGAAG
>JBEIRK010000033.1:0-20413 GCA_040376005.1 Flavobacteriales bacterium | reverse complement strand
GCTGCGGGTGTCATGTGCTTCAATGCCGGTGAAGCCAATAGCGATGCTGTTGGGGAACATACCCTAGGAATGTTGTTGTCACTGCTTCATAATATTTCGAAGGCAGACAAAGAAGTAAGAAATGGGATTTGGCACAGAGAGGAGAATCGTGGGCTAGAACTGGCTGGCAGGACTGTTGGAATTATAGGCTTTGGGAATACAGGGAGTGCGGTTGCAAAAAAGCTTTCGGGCTTTAATGTGCGCGTAATTGCCTACGATAAATACAAAACAGGTTTCAGTAATAACTGGGTAACAGAGGTTACCGAGCAGGAAATCTTTGAAAATGTTGATATTCTGACTCTTCATATACCATTAGACGGTCACACAAAAAACATGGTAAACACAGAATACCTTCAAAGATTTGTCAGAAAAATTTATTTACTCAACGCTTCACGCGGAAAAATTGTTAACACGAAATCGGTGGTAGAATTCCTCAATTCTGGCAAGTTATTGGGTTTTGCCGCAGACGTGTTGGAGCATGAGAACCCTTTACAGATGGGAGATACAGAGAAATTGTGGTTCGAAGCATTATGTCAAAAAGACAATGTGGTGCTTACGCCCCATGTTGCAGGCTGGACAGTTGAAAGTTATGAGAAAATAGCAGGTGTTTTGGCTTCCAAAATTTGTGATAGATGGCCGTGGGAGTAGGTAAAGCCGTTTTTCTAAAAAGTAAATTTGAGCATAAAGTAGACTTTTGAAGAACTATATATCAGAAATTCAAGCATTTGGTCATAAAAATGCAAGGCCAAATGTGAATGACAATTCTGTCAAATTTTCCATTTTGGATAATGGGGGAACTTTGAGTAAACTTGCCAATGAAAACTACCGACTAAAATCGGTTTTTAAACGACGAATGAAAATAAGCAATATGAAGAGATCAATACTCAAACTATCAGCACTTTGTGCGCTTTTGTTTTCAGGCTTTTTAAGTCTTGAAGCTCAAGTGCAGTTTGCTGATTTTCGTGTAACTGCAGAAGATGCTGAAGGTAAAAAGGCCAGTGGAGTGCTCATCCGCATTGAAAAAGAGGGCATTACCGTGGAGTCTGATACTACCGACAGTGACGGTAATGCAGTATTCCAAACATTACAGCCAGGCGCATACAGAATTACAGCTTCTAAAGGTCAGTGCAGAGACAGTACAGTTAAAGACTTGGTAGCTGGATTTAACCCTGTGTGGTCAGTTTCCTTGTGCCGCATAGGTGTAGCGCGCAAAACCATCGGAAGAAAGAATATTATTTCTCTGGAAGGCAATGACCGTTCAATCCGTGGTGATCAATTGCAAACAGGAGCTGCAAGGGGTATTGGTGCCCTAGTTGCATCGAACTCTGCGATTGTTCAAACTACCCAAGGTATTTCGGTAAGAGGTACCCGTGCAGATGGTAACGGTACCTTTATCGATGGTCAGCGTGTAATCGGAGGTGGAAGTATTGGTACCTTGGCTACGGAAGCCATTTCGGTGAATATCGGTGGTATTCCCGCGATGTATGGTGACTTGACCGGAGGCGCATTTAGTTATACTACAAGAAGTGGTTCTGAAAAAGTGGTAACTGCGGTAGAAGCAATTACCTCAACGTTTTTGGATCCCTATAGCCACAACACTTTGGAAGGATTTATTTCGGGTCCATTGTGGGTGAAAAAATATAAGGAAGACGGACAGACACGTAAATTGGTAAAAATCGGCTTCATGCTGAATGGTGTAGTGGGTTATTACAAAGAACCAGCGCCTACCAGAACCGGTGTATATGTTGTAAACGACGCTAAATTGGCTGACATTGAGAATAATCCTTTGGTGATTACCCCAAATGGTTTTATCAATAGTGCCAGCTATTTGCGCGAAAGTGATTTCGAAAGATTGAATGCCCGTCCAAATTCACCTTTGGCAAACGGTAACTTCGTAGGTAAGTTGGAATTCAGACCCAACAAGCAAATTGCAGTTACTGCTTATGCTTCTTATAACTATAGCAATGGTCTTGCTGCTTCTAATAATATTATGAACTTTAATGCAAACCCACGCAGTACTTCGAGCACGGTGCGCAGTTATTTGATGTTCACACAGACCTTTAAAACAAACAAGGAGAGCAGCATTAAGAATGCGTTCTACACCATCCGTGCCGATTATCAGATTACCTCGGGTAAATCTACTGATGCGGTTCATGGCGATAGACTCTTTGATTATGGATACATAGGTACCTTTACCCGCCATCAAGCAGAAGTATTCAACTACTCAAACTATGATGCAAATCAGAATCCAAACAAATCTCCACTAACTGTAAAAGACCAGTTTGGCAATACCGTTCAGTTGCGTAACTACTGGGAATTGGTAGGCTATCAAGATACCTTGATGACCTTTACCCCAGCGGGCTTGAACAAACTACGTGAAAACTACACCAAGAGTGTATATGAATATTATCAAGGCCGCGGTTTCAAAGTAGCGAGCCCAACAACAGTGCAGTTGAGCCAAGGTTTGTTGAATGGTTTCAACCCAAGTGCTGTGTACTCACTATGGTCGGCCCCAGGTTCTGTTACTGCAAACTGGAGCAAGAGCCAAACGGAGAGATACGCCTTGTTTGCTATGGGCCAAATGCAAGTGAAGCCAAAAACAGTGGCTGGCAGAGAACGTGCCCCACATGATTTGCAGGCAGGTTTCTTCTATGAGCAGCAGATTTCTAGAGCTTATGGTTTGGGTGCTAATGGTTTGTGGATTCTTATGGGCCAGTTGATGAACAAACACATCAGCGAATTGGACAGAGAAAACCCAATTTTGAGTTACGACGGCAATGGTGTGTTCACCGATACTGTGCGTTATAACCGTTTGATTAACTGGAGTGAACAATCTCACTTCGACCGCGCATTCCGCAATAAGTTGATCAATGAAGGCCGCACCGATGTATATGGTAAGTTGATTGACGAACGTTCGTTCGTTGATATCAACAGCTTCAAACCAGAAGATTTTGACGTGAAATTGTTCAATGCAGATGAGTTGTTGAACAACGGTAACGGATATGTAAGTTACTATGGTTATGACCACTTGGGTCGTGTGGTTAGAGGCAAGCCTTCAATTGAAGACTTCTTGAATAACCCAGACGAACGCAAAATTGGTGCATTCCAACCTGTGTATATCGCTGCTTGGTTGCAAGACCAATTCCAATTTAAAGATCTTGTATTCCGTTTGGGCTTGCGTATGGAACGTTATGATGCAAACCAAGTGGTAATGGCAGATCCATACAGCTTATACCCAATTAAAACTGCAGGCGAAGTAAAAACCATGAATGGTTTGGACATCAACCACCCATCAAACATTGGAAATGATTTCAAAGTGTATGTGAATGACCTTAAATCACCTACCAAAGTATTGGGTTATAGAAATGGCGACAAATGGTACAATGCAGATGGTAGCGAACAGCGCAACCCTGAATTCATTGCCAACAATACCACCAATGGTCGTATTGCTCCTTTTCTTGTAGATCCAAACCAAGACGAAATTACCCGCGACGGTCTTAAAGACTTCACACCTGCGATTAACTTGTTGCCTCGTATTTGGTTCTCTTTCCCATTGGAGCCTGGCAAAAAGACCTTCTATGTGAGTTATGATGTATTGGCACAGCGTCCAAATAGCGGTGCTTCATTCCTTACTATTGACGAATTGTTTTACTTGAAGAACCGTCAAGGTGCTACCATTTCAAACGGTGAGTTGCAATCTCGTATTAAAACAGATTACGAAGTAGGTTACAAACAAATCTTTGGACGCACGCGCAACAGAGGTTTGGAGATTTCTGCTTCTTACAGTGAAATCCGTAAGGACTTTGGTTTGTACCAAATTAGCCAAGGTTACCCTGTAACCTATACTACTTACCGCAACATTGACTTTGCTACCATCACTGGATTCAGAGCTGGTATGTTCATGGAAAATATCGGAAGAAATGACCGTGGTCCTCTTACCTTGCAATTGAACTACATGCTTCAGTTTGCGGATGGAACCGGTTCAAACATTTCTTCACAGGCTGCGCTTATAGCGAGCAACCAACCAAACTTGAGAAACGTAATTCCTTTGGGTGAATTGGATATTCGCCATAACATTAAAGGAACTGCAACTTGGGCTTGGAGAGGTGGTAAAGATCCTGTGACCAAGAAGAACCTTTACACAGGTCCAATTATTGGCGGCAAAGAGGTGTTCAAGTTTGCAAGCTTTAGCTTCATTGGAAACACTTACAGTGGTGGTCCTTACACTCCAACAACCCAGCCTGTTCAAATTGGTGCAGTGCAGCGTGCACAAATCAAAGGTGTACCATTTGGTGCTAGACTTCCATGGCAGTACACTCTTGACATGAACATTACCAAAGGATTCTCTCTTCGTCGCGAAGGCAAACAGAATCCTTTGTTGATCAATGTATTTGTTTGGGTAACCAATATTTTGAATACGAAAAACGTAAACAGCGTATATCCTTACACGGGTCAGCCTATGGATGACGGATTCTTGACTTCACCTGCAGGTCAGCTTGTAATTCAGAGCCAAATTGATGCTCAGAGCTACACTGATTTGTACCGTGTGTTGTTGAATTCACAAACAGGAATGTTTGGTGCTCCTCGTCAAATCCGTGCAGGTGTGCGCTTTAACTTCAACTAATAGCATTTAAGGAAAGGAAAAAAGAAATGAAAAGACTTATAATTATAGTGTCTGCGCTTACAGCCTCCGCTGCGATAGCAAGGCCTGTAACAAACTTAAGCAGAAGCGGCAATAAGGTGTATGACCAGCGTGCAGTGATGTTCGCCAACACCTGTCAGCCTGCGACCCAAAGTGCAGATTTGGATATAAACAACGTGCGCACCAAGATTTTGAATGGTGGCGACATGTGGTGGGATTTGAACAACCCTAAATACGAAATTCCTAAAGTTACTGATCCCAATGCGGTGCGCAAGCACTCATTGTTCTCTGGAGCTATTTGGATTGGTGGAAGAGACAATGGGGGTAACTTGAAATTGGCGGCGATGACCTACCGTCAAAGAGGTTCTGACTTTTGGCCCGGTCCACTAGAAACTACCACGGCAGCAACGGATCCATTGCGTTGCGAAGCCTATGATAAGATGTGGAAGATTACCCGCGATGAATTAGAAGTTGCGCAATCTAGCGGATGGACAGATTTGTCAAATGCAATCCGCGAATGGCCTGCAGGTAAAAACAGAGCCATGAAAATTGGTTCTGAAACTGAGAGCCTGGCACCTTTCTATGACAATGATGGTGATCCTACCGATTACAACCCTGTGAATGGTGACTATCCTGTATTGGATGATGCCCGCGACCCAGTGGACAATACCGTTGACAAGCAACCTGACATGTTCATCTGGTGGGTTTACAATGACAAAGGAAATATTCACTCTGAAACCCAAGGTCAGCCTATTGGTGTTGAATGTCAAACCACTGCGTTTGCATTTGCTACCAATGATGAGGTGAATAACATGACCTTTTATTCAACTAAAATATATAACCGTGGTTTTACGACCCTAAATGACTGCTACATGGGTCAATGGGTAGATGCTGATTTGGGTAACTACGCCGATGATTATGTAGGTTGTGATGTAGGACGTAGCTTGGGTTATTGCTATAATGGTGATGACAATGATGAAGGTGTGTTGGGTTACGGATTGAACCCACCCTCTATTGGTGTGGATTATTTCGAAGGACCTAAAGACGATACTGTAGAGTTGGGCTTGAGCCACTTTATGTATTACAACAACGACCAGAATGCAATTACAGGTAACCCTGATCTTGCAAATGAGTTCTACAATTTGTTGCAAGGCAAATGGTTGGGTGGTCAACAAGTATCTTTCGGTGGCAATGGTTTTGGTGGCAGTCGTGCTGCTAAATACATGTTCCCTGCAAATACGGATCCTGATTATCCAGGTGAGTGCTGGGATGAAAAATCATCAGGTAACCCGCCTGCTGACCGTCGTTTCTTGCAATCAACCGGACCTTTCAAATTGCTGCCAGGTAGCGTACAAAAAATTACTGTAGGTGTTGTTTGGGCGCGCACAACCAGTGGTGGTGCAGGTTCATCTTGCTTGGGTACTGGATCTTTGGGCTTGCTCCAATTGGCCAGTGACAAAGCACAAACCTTGTTTAACAACCAATTTAAAATTCTTGACGGTCCGAATGCTCCCGATGTTGAAGTGCAAGAGCTTGAGCAAGAGTTGGTGTTGAAAATGTTAAACACCCAGTCTGAAAAAGTTGAGAATTATTCTGAAGTTTATAAGGATGCAAACAATGTAACCAAAACCTACAAGTTTGAAGGTTACTTGGTGTATCAGTTGAAAGACGGAACCGTAAACACAGGCGACTTGGAGAATATCGATAAGGCCCGCTTGATGTACCAGTGCGATATTCGCAACGGCCGCGGTCAAATTATCAACCGTGTGTTTGATCCTAAGTTGAATGCATTGATTCCTGTAGAAAAAGTTGCAGGTGCTGATGCAGGCTTACGTCATACCTTGAGCATCACTCAAGATTTGTTCTCAACCACTGCGAATACGGATTTGGTAAACTTCAAATCTTACTATTACTTGGTATTGTCTTATGCAATTATTTCAGACGATCCATCACAGCTAGACCCAACCCAGTTCTTGGCAGGTCGCAGAAATATTAAAGTATACCGCGGTATTCCTCACAAAACTGAACCTGAAAATGGCGGAACCCAATTGCGTTCAGGCTATGGTAGTGGTCCTGAATTGACCCGTATTGAAGGTCGTGGTAACGGTGGTAACGTGCTAGAATTTAGCAGCGCTACTATAGATGAAATTCTAAGAACAGGTTATGCTGCCAATCCAACCTATGTAGGTGGCAGTGGTCCAGTAGCTGTTAAAGTTGTAGATCCTTTGAAAGTTCCAAAGGCGGATTTTGAATTGGTATTCAGAGAAAGAACACCTTCTGTAAATCCATCAGGAACGATTAGCGGAACAAGAGATAGTATTACCAAAAACACAGAGTGGTATTTGGTAAATAAAACTACTGGTGATACGATTTTCTCTGATACCACCCTGCGCTACAAGTATGAGTCTGTACAAGGCAGAAGAGGTAAATACAACCCAACAACTGCGACCTTGGCAGATTGGGGATTGAGTGTAGAAATTACGCAGGTTATCAACCCAGGTGAGAATGTGCAAGCTGAGCCAGTGAATGGCTTACTTGGATGGGATGTGACTTGGGAAGACAACGGCAAACAATGGTTGACAGCAATTGCCGACAATAATGCCGCAGCTCAAGCCAATTCAAGCAATGTTTGGACCAACTGGATTCGTTCAGGTCAAAATGGTCGTGGAGCAGCATTTAATGGTGTACTTCACAGCTTCTTCCGCACTGTATCTCCTGTGAATGATGAGCCGTTGGATCCAACAGGTAGCTACGAAGGCATATGGAACGGCCGTATTGCACCTTATGCATTGGCTGCCCGCGAGAAGTTTAGCGCAACTACGGGTCAGAACACCCTCGGCCCAGCATGGTCTGGCAATGGTTTGTTGGATAACCCAATGAGTGAGTTGGCTTCCATTCGCCTGGTAATCACTAAAGATAAGTCTAAGTGGACCCGCTGTCCTGTGTTAGAAATGGCTGACGAGCAAGTGAAGAACTTGACTGAAGGCCAAATGGATCGCTTCAACATGCGTTGGGGCTTCTCTAAAGACAAGAATGGCAATGAGCAATCAGGCAGCCGTGGGTTGAGTTATTTCCCTGGGTATGCTATCAACTTGGAAACAGGTGAAAGATTGAATATTGCTTTCGGTGAAGATTCTTATTTGGAAGGCGATAACGGCAGGGATATGATATGGAACCCAACCAGCACTGTGTTTAATGATAATGGCAACTATCCTGTAATTGGTGGTAAGCACTATGTCTACATCTATGGAACAGGTTCAAGCTTCTCTTCTAGAACCGTGCAAGGTGACAGATACTATGGAGAAGATGACGCATTCTTCCAACGTTTTACAGATGGACTTTTGCCAGCTTCTGCAGGGGGCTCAGTAACAGCTTCTAACAAGAGAAGAATTATGTCTCAAGTTATGTGGGTTATGCCTACCTACTTGGCTCCTGGTTATAGCATGAAGAATGGTGTTCCACCAACAGATGTGACCTTTAACATTTGGGTGAAAAAGGCCTACACCATTCAAAACACCGGTGCAAATAAGAACAACAACAGACCTATGTATAGTTTCAATACTGCCAGCATAGCGCCTGAAATCTCTAAAGAGAATGGTAAGAAGAGCTTGGATCTTGTGAACGTGGTTCCAAACCCATACCGCGCTTTCAGTGAGTATGAAAACAGTCCTATCGATAGCCGCGTTAAGATTACCAACTTGCCACCAGAATGTACCATTACGATTTATGATATGGCGGGTAATTTGATTAAGAAGTTTAACAAGGCTGATGAGAATACCTACCAAGATTGGGATTTGAAAAATAACAGCAATGTTCCGATTTCAAGTGGTCTGTATATTATCCATGTTAAAAACAAAGACTTGGGTGAAAAGATCATACGCTGGTATGGCATCATGCACAGTATAGATTTGGATACCTATTAATATCAACCCCTAAAGAAAAGAACAAGTGAAAAATCTAAAGAATATAGCAATCCTTTCATGTGCGTTGTTTGTGGCACAAGCACAGGCAGGTAATCCTGAAAGACAGGGTCAAGCAGGTGCTGCACAATTGACCATTAACGGATATGCTCGCACAACAGGTATGGGTTGGGCATTTGGCGCAGGTACTACCGGCGTTGAAGCGTCTTTCTTGAACCCAGCAGGTATCGACAGGGGTAGCAATACTACCGAGTTGGTATTTGCAAGATCACAATGGTTGGTAGGCTCAGGTATCGGTATCAACAATTTTGGTTTTACCCAAAAAATGGGTGAGGACCACGATAAGGGTACTTTTGCTGTGTCAGTAATGCAATTTGGTATTAAACCGATTGAACTGACTACTGAGAATAATCCTGACGGTGGTATCGGAACCTATAGGGTAAACATGACCAATATTGGTCTTGGTTACTCTAAGAGTTTTAGCCGCAATATTTCTGCAGGTATGATGGCAAGAATGGTGAATGAAGGTATTCCTGATGCACGCGCTATGGGTGTGAGTTTGGATGCGGGTGTTCAATATTCTACTACCATGAAACCAGACAAGAATGGCCTCAAAAAGAATGACCTTAAGTTTGGTATTTCAGTAAAAAACATCGGCCCGGATATGAACTTCCAAGGTGATGGTTTGAGTTACAAAGTGATTATGGGCAGCCAAAATGGAGACCTTACAAAAACAATGGAAGCCAAAACACAAAAGGTAAAGTTGCCAAGTATGCTTAATATTTCTGGTTCTTACGATATCCGTTTGGACAAATCAAAAGAGGTGTACAACAACAGATTGACTTTGGCATTCGCATTTACCAACCATGCGTTTTCAGCAAACCAAACCACACTTGCGGCAGAATATGCCTATAAAAACTATTTCTGCTTGAGGGCGGGATTTGTGATGCAAGATGGAACCTTTAATGCTGAGAACAGAACCAGTGCATTCACAGGTCCAATGGGTGGTTTGAGTTATGAATTCCATTCAGATGGTGGCAATGTGGTAAGTTTGGATTACAGCTACAGAGCTTCAAATCCTTTCAATGGCACACATTCTTTCGGCTTAAGAATTGGTTTAGGTTCAGACGAATAACACCTATAAGAAAAAAGTATTAAATTTGCATAGTTGCATCAATGGGGACATTGGTGCAACTTTTTTTTCAATAAAAACACAGTAGAATCGCATGAGTGAAGTACAATATTTTACCCGAGAAGGTCTTGAAAAAATCAAGGCCGAGTTACATTCATTAAAGACAGAAGATAGAACTCGAATTACTCAAGCGATAGCTGAGGCAAGAGATAAGGGCGATTTGAGTGAGAATGCCGAGTATGATGCCGCAAAAGAGGCTCAAGGGCATTTGGAAGCACGCATTGCTCAGATGGAATCCTTAGTCGCTTCAGCCAGAGTTATCGATAGTTCTAAAATTGACACATCAAAAGTTTCTATTCTCTGCAAAGTGAAAGTGAAGAACCACAATGTGGGCAAGGAAGCTGAGTATATGTTGGTAAGCGAAAAAGAGGCCAACCTCAAAGAGAACAAGATTTCTGTGAAAAGCGCTATAGGATCCGCATTGCTCGGAAAAACCCGTGGCGAAATCATAGAAGTTACTGTGCCAGCAGGTATGGTGAAACTTGAGATTTTGGACATCAATGTTTAAGATGGCGAGCATTTTCTCCAAAATAGTGGCAGGTGAAATCCCTTGTCATAAAATTGCCGAGAACGAGCACTTTTTAGCTTTTTTGGATGTTATGCCCTTGGTGACAGGCCATGTTCTTGTTATTCCAAAGCAAGAAGTGGACTACATCTTTGATTTAGAAGATGCCCAGTTACAAGACATGATGGTTTTTGCCAAAGGTGCAGCCAAGGCAATAAAAGCAGCGATTCCCTGCAGAAAAGTAGGTGTTGCTATTATCGGTTTAGAAGTGCCGCACGCCCATATTCACTTGGTGCCCATGAATGGAATTGGTGATATCAACTTCACCCGTGAAAAGCTAAAGCCTACCCAAGAAGAATTGGCCGATACGGCAGCGTTGATAAAAAAGCATCTGTAATTTTTAAACCGAAAGCGGGATTGCTGCTGCGGTGCTTATTTTTGTGAACCATGTATCCTGAATTGTTTAGTATTGGCGGTGTAACCCTCTACAGCTATGGCCTCTGCATATTGGTTGGGGTGATTTTGGCATACCTGTTTTACGCCAAACATTCCAAACAGTATGGGATGAATAAGGATCAGCTCAGTGAGATGTTTCTCTGGTGTATTTTCGGCGTTTTTGTGGGTGGAAAGCTGTTTTTCTTTTTAGAAAAGCCTGCGCATTATCTTGCGCATCCTGATGATTTTTTTGACAATATGGGGTCGGGATTTGTGTTTTACGGGAGTTTTTTGTTCACGGTACCTATTCTCGTTTGGTGGTATCGCAAGCACAAGTTCCCCGTATGGGATATGGTTGATTTGCTAGGTCTCGGTGGAGCTATGGTTCATGCCTGCGGTAAAATTGGCTGCTTTATGGCGGGCTGTTGTCATGGTGTGCAATGCAGCCCGCGTTGGGGTGTGGTCTTTGACCATCCTAAAACACATGCAGACCCCGCTGGAGTGCCGCTGTATCCCGTGCAATTGTGGGATGCCGGTATCGTATTTGTTGTAATTTTGTTTCTACTTTGGTTGCTTCCGCGAAAGCAATTTGCAGGCCAGATATTTCTTATCTATGGCATGTGGTATGCTGTGGGGAGATTTGCTACTGAGAATTTCAGAGGCGATGAAGAAAGAGGTTTTCTTTTCAATGGTTTGTTGACGCATAGTCAATTTATTGCCATTGTAGTATTTACCATATGCTTGGGATTGTATTATTGGCGCTATAAGAGAAGCAGAAAGGAAGGCAGGTTATGATGTTTTCGCAAGTTGCTGTTCAATCAGAGGTAGCAGCACGGTTGAGTAAAAGTGCAAAAGAGGGAAGAATTCCTCATGCACAATTATTCTTAGGGCCTGAAGGCAGTGGAAATTTGGCCTTGGCCTTGGCTTATGCGCAATACGTGCATTGCCAGAATCCTGCTGATGATGACAGCTGCGGGGTGTGCAGTTCCTGCAAAAAGCATCAATCAATGATGCATCCTGATATGCATTTTTCGTTTCCGTTTCCGAGCAACCAGGCTGATTTAGCTTCAGAGTTGTATCCGCAATGGCGGGAAGCATGCAAAAAAATGCCATTCATGAACTACGAGTTGTGGATGAAGGAGTTGGATGCAGAGAATAAACAAGGAAATATTCCCATAAAGGAATGCAGGGCCATCATTAAAAGTCTGTCATTGAAGCCTTTTGAAGGCGGCCACAAGATTTTATTACTGTGGTTGCCTGAGTTTTTAGGCACCGAGGGGAATGTGTTGCTCAAACTTATTGAAGAACCACCGCAGGATACACTGTTCTTGTTGGTAGCCAACAATACTGAGAAAATACTCAGTACCATATTGTCGCGCACGCAATTGGTGCGCATTCCGCCCATACAGCCAGATGCCATTGCTGATGCCATGGTAAAAGAGTTGCAAATGAGTGAAGATGACGCGCGCCGCATAGGGCTAATTTGCGGGGGGAATTACCTGAAGGCAGTGGAACTGGCCCAGCAGACGGAGAATGCATATTTGGATGATTTTAGAAATTGGATGGGCTACTGTTACCAGAAAAATTTGCCGCGCGCATTGGAGTGGGCAGATGAATTTGCAGGGAATGGGCGCGAACAACTCAAAGGATTCTTTTTATACAGCATCACCTTGCTTCGCGCAGTTATGGTCTTCCCTTATTTGAAGGGGAATACAGGTTTAAGTGCCGACGAGGAGGCCTTTGCAGAGAAATTTTCGAAAGTGTTGGACACCCATGCAAAAGGCGAATTGCTTTTTAACTGGCTGAATCAGGCTACGTATGAAATAGAGAGGAATGGGAATCCCAGACTCATTTTGACCGACTTGTCATTCAAGGTGAGTCGCATGCTGAAATAATTTTTAAGTATTCAGGCAACCATGATTGCGAAAAAATCTTCTATTGGGTACGACGTGACCCATGATACTACTGCATGGCAATAAAGGGAGATATCTCAGAGAAGGAATTGGTTCAACAATGTCTCAAAGGCAATGTGAAAAGCCAAGAGCTGTTGTACCAGCGTTATTCTTCTGTGGTGTTCACCATATGCATGCGGTATTCAGGAAATCGTGATAATGCGCAAGACATGTTACAGGAGGCGTTTATCAAGGTTTTTGAGGGTTTGAAATATTTCCGACATGAAGGTTCATTTGAAGGTTGGGTGAAAAGGGTAGCGGTGAATACCTGCCTAGATCACAACAAAAAACTCAAGAATGAGCCATACAGCGAGGATGTAGACTTGCATGCGGGTATTGGGGAGTCTGAGCAAATTACGGTCAATTTAAATGCCGGTGATTTGGTCAAGCTGCTTCAACGATTGCCTTCTGGGTATCGAACCGTGTTTAACCTATATGCAATTGAAGGCTACAGCCATTCGGAAATTTCAACGATCATGGGCACAAGCGAGAGTACGAGTAAAACACAATTGTTTAAGGCTAGAAAAATGCTACAAGGGTTTCTGGCTGAAATGGATACATAAAAATGGAACCGAAAAACGAGTTAGACAAGATATTTAAAGAAGGCTTAGAACATGCCCAATTTGAGGCGCCCCCTGGCGCTTGGGAGTCTATCTCTTCTGCAGTATCTTCATCTTCCACCCAGGTGTTTTGGACGGCAACCGCTAAGTGGATTGCCGGCGCAGGGATAAGTGCAGCTGTGGTTGGCGTTGCTGTTGGCGTTTGGATTTCAAACACAAAAGGAACTGAAGCAGCCTTGGGTAATTCAAAAGAAATATCAATGACCCCCGAGCTTACAAATAAGGGCCTTGCATCTGAAGGGATTGATGTTTCTAAAGAAGGGAAGACCGCAACCCAAGAACTAGTTCAAGTTGAAAATGCTGCCCAAGGACAGGGTCAGCAAGAGAATAAAGCAGAGGTTGATTATGAGAATGCACAACAAAATCCTCAACATCACAATGAGGTTCGGGATATTGCAGCAAAAGCGCCTGTTGCAAAGCCCCAGCCTGTTCCAACTCACATTACCGCAGGCCAAAAATCAGGTTTTGATTGCACAGGAAGCTTGAAATTGCGCACAGAGAAAATATCAAACACCGCTTGGTCATTTCAGGCTATTAGCGCAGCGGGTGCAATCGAGTGGTATTTTGGCGATGGCGCTATGGATTATGGCCTGTTGAGTTCACATGAGTATTCAGACAAGCCGGCCAAGTATACTGTCGTTGCCTATTCTATTGCAGCCAATGGGTGCAGAGATAGCGCCAAATTACAGGTGCGTGTGCAAGGATTAAAACCGACCTTAGCCAATATCTTTACTCCAGACGGAGATGGCTTTAACGATGGGTATTTTGTAGAAGTACCCTATGCCGAATTGTATGACCTCAAAATTTACGACAAGATGAACCGCTTGGTATTTCAAACCAATGATCCAAGCCAGCCTTGGGATGGCACATGCAGCGAAGTCCCTTGCCCTGAAGGCAAATACCGTGTAACATTTAACTACAAATACCCTGGTGATGAGAAGGTGTCTGTAGCAACACAAATACTTTCACTGAGCAGGTAAAAAGAGCAAAAATCGAAATTTATATGATGTATAAAAACAAATTTAAAGCAAGACAGACAACCATGGGAAACCCTTTGTCGTCTACCCAAAGGGTAGCGCAAAACTTGACTGGAAATTTTTTTTTCCATCGAATGCCTCCAAAGCGAACAGAAACCAATAAATTTGAAACTTTCAACTAGAAAAAACGGAACATGAAACTATATAGAAACTTACTAAAGGGTATCATGGCACTGGCGATTGCCGCGTTTAGCGTGCAAGAGGCAGTTGCTCAATGTACTGTGCAGTATTCGGGAAGCCTATGCGTAGGGTCACCGATTACCTTCACCGGTGCGTTGGCAGGAAGCACACATGATTACAATTTCAATGGCCAGAACACCAGTTCAGGTCAACGAATTGTGAATTATGCGTTCACTACTGCAGGGTCAAAAACAGTAACTTACGTTACTACGATTAACGGTACAAAATGTACTTCAACAGTACAGCTCACAATTCGTGAAAAGCCCAAGTCAAATTGGAAGCTGATTAACGATTATGAGCAGTGTTTTGAGAAGAACCAATTCTGTTTCCGTGACTCCACTACTAGCCCAAGCGGTGCTAAAATTTCAAACATGAAAGTGGTTTGGTCAGACGGTCAATTCTTTGAATACACCGATCCAAAATCACCACGCACTGTGTGTTTCACCATTAAGGAAGAACGTGGTGGTTCATTTAACCTATATTTAGAAACAACAGATGAGTTTGGCTGTATTGACACTGTTACCTACCCCGCGGTAGTAAAAATTCGTGAAAAAATTGGTGCACGTTTCACCAGGTTAAGTTTGAAAAACCCAGATTGTGATTCAGTAAAAATTACTGTGACCAACAATAGCCGTATTTCAAAGAACCAGGTTAAGAAGATTACTTGGTACTGGGGTGATGGCACGACTTCAAATGATTGGGGTCCGACGATTAAGAAGACTTTTTATGGACAAGGTACTTACGACTCAAAGATGGTGATTGAAACCGTTGATGGTTGTAAGGACTCTTTCACCTTGCCTGCGACAGCTACTGTATTTAAGTCAAATGCGCGCATCTTGGCAGATAAGGACAGTACCTGTATGAGTGATAATACGATCACCTTTAGGGTAGACACAATTCCTTCAGGAGCCACCGGGTTTTTGTGGAATTTCGGAGATCCGCCAACAGGTCCTCAAAACTTTAACAACAGAACATGGGCTCCAGCGCACGCGTTCTCAGGTCTAGGTCCATTCCAGATCAAATTGACCTATTCACATCCAGTGTGTGGTAACCGTGTGGTGTATGATACCATTATGATTATTGGTCCAATATCTACTATTGATATTCCGAATAATCGTATCGCAGAGTTTGAAGTGTTCCAGTGTCCTAAGGATATTATGGATTCGGTGCATTTTAAGAACTTCTCTAAGTTTTATCACAATGATCCTCGCAAGTACAATGATGATAGTACCTTCTATACCAAGGATGGTAACCTAGGTCACTATTTTGATAATACTCAGAAGTCTATCAATCCTCAAGGATTTGTAGATAAGTTCAATCGCGAAAGATATTGCGCAGTGCGTTTGTGGGATTTCGGAGACAACTATGGTCCCCGCTGTACTACCGATGTGGCTGAGAACAAGAACGTAAACGTAAACTGTAACTATTCTCACGATACCTTGCCAACCCACTATTATAAGTCTTGGGATTTGGTAATGTTGTCTGACTTTAAAAATGCACCTATGGAAGATGCGATTTTTATTGACAGTAACAGATTGTGTAAGAAAATCAATGTATGGCCTTCTGACAGTTTCGCAGTATTAAGCGACACATTGATTGCCGTTCCAAAAGATGCACTTGATAGCATATTTGCGCAGTCATACGCAAGCATATATCAAAAGGCATACATGAGGGAGAAAATCGTGTATGGTCCAGCAGAGAGATATATTGAAGACTATGTAGATATTGAACTTAAAGCAGGTGATTCTGTATACGTGGGTCCAGAGAAAGGCCCATGGGTGCTGAATGTAGGTCCGAAAAAGATATCTTTAAAACCTAAGATGATTGTGAAAATGAAAAGTAAGTACGACTCTTATACTTACAAGTTTACAGTCTATGTGAAGAGTGATACGTTGCCACTGCCATTGTTGAGAATTCGCCAAGCGAAGGGTGATAAGCCTAAAGTGGTGAGTATCTACAAAAGAACACCAACAGGTAAAGCAGGATTTGATTACTTGATCAACTACCAACGTTTCCGCGAATTGTATTATGCTAAAATCCCACAGTGTCAAACTGTAAGATTGAAACACGTGGATACCTGCCACCCATTGGCTTGTGAAAATGAAGCAACCAAGACATTGGCAATGATGCAAGCAAATGCAGGTGGTGTAGGTTCTGGTATTACCAAAGAATCTATTGAGTGTTTGGGTGGTAAAAACCCACAATATGGTATTACCTTCTTGCTTTCTGATTTGAAGCCAGGTTGTACCTTCTCTGATGTTCAAATTAACTTTGATACTTTCTGTAACCCGAACGCTTGGGTTTCATTGAGCACCGGTTTGACACCGGGTAACAGACCTCCAGGTCTTCCTTATATGGGCTATCAGTTGCAAAACAACCCGCCAAACCGTTATTCTAAACAGTATGGTGCTTCTGAAGTGTGCGGTCCTAATGGCTGTATCACTGTAGGTATCATTGTAGGTAACGGTGTAAGTAAGTCAGGTACCAAGCCTTTGTGCGCAGATACCCACTACTACGATCGTTTTGCTTGCTTCCCATTGATTGATCCAAGTTTTGAAGTTCTTACTCCTACTCCAAATACAGTAGGTAACAGAAAGATTTGTAAAGGCGATCCAATTGTAGTGCGCCCATTGGTAAACAACAAAACCAACACCCGTGATTTGAAATCATTGCGTTGGATGTTGTCTACGGGTAATGCGAGCCCTTACTATTCTAGAAGCTGGAGCCGCTATATCCAAGAAGATTATTACTCTGGTAAATACTTAAAGGATTCAGGCACCAAAAAGATTTATAACTATATGGTTCAAACCCGCGGCGGTGAAGATGTATACCAAGTTCAATGTACAGACATTTGGAACGACGGTAAAACCTTTACTAGCGGTAAGCCTGATACGATTGTAACTGCAATTATCACCAAGTGGGATACTGCAGCTGACGTTTCTGAAGTATGGGAAAATATTAAAGAACGTGTTGAAGCAAGAGGATTTGATCCATTTGCTTTGGACGCAGCAACTATTGCTAGAATGATTTGGAACAATAAAGGTATTATTGGCAACCCTGCTTCTGGTGCAAGAGGTTGTATTGATACAGCTGGATTCGGTAGATTCATTAAGTTCTACTTGCGTCCTGATCCAAATGCTACTAAAATCATTCACCCAAGAGATACAAACATTGTACCTTTAGATTCCTTTAAAATTGGAACGAAGTATGTGAAATCATATACCTTCCGTCCACAGTGGTCTGGTTACCATTTGGTATCGATTAGCATGACCTCTTCTAATGGTAAGTGTGATGAATTTGCAGCATATCCTGTAATTGTTGGTTTCGCAGCGATGCTTGAAGTGCCAGATTCTATCGTGTGTCAAAAAGAAGGAACTTCTTTGAATGCGAAAACTGACTTCCGTTACTTCCACCCAGATCCGATTAACTTCGGTACTTGGGATCTTTATGACTACTGGAGAGACCAGCAGCGTCAAATTGACATTGTGAACAATGTGAAGAACCGCGAAGGATTTACACGTTGGGATTGGAGCAAGAAGGATGATGATGTAACGAATCCTCAAACTATTTTCGGTGGCGGTAACTATGCTGGTGTAGGTGTTGGAACAGGTACAAACCCATGGAAACAATTGGGTGGCGGCGGTTCCTCAGCGATTTACTATAAGAATGACTCTGGCGTGTATATCATGCGTGTAGCTGCTGCGGATAGCACAGGTTGTACCGATACCATTACACGTCGTCTGTTTATTTCAAGATTGGATGTAAAATTTGGCTTGGGCCTCGATGTTCCATCATGTAACTCTGTAATTGAGTTCTTTGATAGCAGCCAATTGTTCGATCCTTGTAACTGGGCATTGAAGAATTGCGCAGGACCTACTCCTAGAGAGTGTGACTTCGTGCGTCGCTGGTATATTGATTGGGGAGATGGCATCAATAACCAATTCTTGAGAGGTTCTAGCACAGAGCAAGGCCTACCTGCCCGTATCGCACACAAATATTCTAGAAACGGTTGGTTCTTGATTACCTATGTTGAAGAAACCGATCAAGGATGTAATGATACCTTCAAGCGTTGGGTAAAAATACCGGGTCCACGTCCTAAGTTTGAATTCACAGATATCGCAGGTAACAGCGCTACCATCTGTATGGATGACTCCATCCAATTCAGCAACTTGACCGATTCTGCAACTACGGGTGCAGACTGGACATGGTTCTTTGGTGATGGCCAGTTGAAGAATACTTCAGCAGCTAAAGTTTGGCATACTTACAAGAAGCCTGGCACCTACTATGTATTCTTGCAACAGTTTGACAGCTTGATCGTACCTCCAAATATTAAGAAGTACTGCCCAGCAATTTTCCCTGATACCCCATGGCAAAAAGCCTTCATCGTGAAGGTGTTGCCAAGAGATACGGTGCGTGGATTGGTGAGTAAGACTGCGATTTGTCCAGGTGACAGTATCGTATTTACCGACAGAT
Source organism: Flavobacteriales bacterium (assembly GCA_040376005.1). Lineage (GTDB taxonomy): Bacteria > Bacteroidota > Bacteroidia > NS11-12g > UBA955 > JAGXTF01. The sequence continues at coordinate 1,418 of JBEIRK010000033.1, read as the reverse complement.
CTGATTCTCTGTTGAAGTCGTACAAGTGGGTGTTTAAGAATTTGAGCACCGGCACTTCTGATAGCATTACGGTGACCGATTCTATCTACGCTAGAAGGTTCGATAAGCCAGGTACGTATTCTGTAACGCACTACTCTGATTATGATCCGAACCACCCAAGACCATGGTGTCCGACGGAGCCAATAACCGCGAGCTTCTTGGTAGACAGCATTAAAGCTGATTTCGACATAGACTCTACCAATATTCCTGAGTTCTGCTTCACGAGAAAAGATATCAATGGTGTTACCTACCGTTGGGGCTTTACACACAGTAATGACATTACTGTAGGTCCATTGCTAGATTTCTTTGAAAGCACCAATAGCAACAACAAGAAAGTTTGTACCAGCTATGACAGCTCAGGAACCCGTTGGGTGTGCTTCATTGCACGTAACGCTACAGGTTGTGAAGACACCATCTGTAAGCCTGTATCTGTGAACTTGTTTATCTTCTTGGCTAACGTATTCACACCAGATGCGGATGGCGATGGCAAGAACGATACATACCGAGTTCCAATTCAGGGTCAAGACGTGTTTGAGATTAAAATCTTCAACCGTTGGGGCGAGAGAGTGTTCATGTCTGAGGATCCAAAAATCCAATGGAATGGTAAAGTAAATAACGATGGTGCTGCATGCCCAGAAGGAACCTACTTCTACCAAATTCAGTACAGATTTAAAGGCAAAGAAGAGGTGAACGTAATTAACGGTTCGCTGAATCTGATCCGATAATCTTTAGGAATATTCATAAAAATAAAGCCCTGCAGTTACGCTGCAGGGCTTTATTTTTGCAGTATGCTGCGCAGAGAAGAAACCATAGTTGCCAGAGCTACCCCAGCAGGCAGCGGAGCTATTGCCATACTGCGCATCAGCGGACCCAATACCCAAGAGGTCCTGAAATACTTATTTGGGAAGCAAAGCTTACCCGAATCCCATAAGCTGCGCCTCCGCGATATCTATGTTAAAGGTGAAATTGTGGATGAGGCCTTGGTCGCGTTTTACAGAGGACCCGCAAGTTTTACAGGAGAGGACATGGCCGAACTCTTCCTTCATGGCTCGGATTACATTGTTACTGCAATTCAGGAAACCTTAATTCATTGGGGTGCTCGATTGGCCGATGCGGGTGAGTTTACCATGCGGGCCTACTTTAATGGGAAAATAGATTTGGCCCAAGCCGAAGCTGTGGCAGATGTTATTGCTTCTCAGAATGCGGGTTCGCATGCATTGGCGATGCGCCAATTAAAGGGTGGCGTGAGCCGCAAAATAGATTCGCTGCGTTCTATGCTATTGGAGTTTGCAGCACTCATTGAGCTAGAGTTGGATTTCGGGGAAGAGGATGTTGAGTTTGCCAATCGCCATGAATTGAAAGCGATGTTGCATGGCTTG
>JBEIRK010000086.1:0-11667 GCA_040376005.1 Flavobacteriales bacterium | reverse complement strand
CCTCAAGTGACGGAAACAAGACCGCTATAAGCGCAAAAATGAAGATTTTTTTCATGAAAGTACTACAGTAACTGAAGTGGGGGGTTAAGTATTGTCACATGACATATTTTTGACAAAACAGTGCATTTATTCATAGGTTTTAGTCATGCCTTCTGGTGTTACCAAGATAAAGTCTGCTAAGCCTTTGGTTTCTGCATCTAAAGTGCTGAGCTGGCTTTGCTCGGTTGCACCAATAGTCAGAATTTTCAACTTGGGATTGGCTTGCTTGAGGTACCACACGATTCCTTCATAGTTGTTGCTATGGTAACTTCCATTATAATGGATAAAGGTTTTACCAGGAGTGTAGTGTTTTAATATGAAATAGGCCATGGTAGCATCTTTACTGGCCTGCGCCATAGGGAGTGTGGGTCCTCCATGTCCGCCGGTGGCTTTCAAGATATCTCTGTATCCTGGCAAGGTGCTGTCATAAGCCATAGGCAAGGGTGCCATCCAACTTTTTTCCAAAGCAGAAAGCGTATCTAGGGCATTAAATCCTTTTTTAAATACCAAAGAAGCATAGCGCCTGGGAATATTGGTAGCTATAAATGACAGTTTATTCTCTTTGGCAAACAACACGAGGGGCTTATAGTCTGTTTTGTAGTTTGGCCACAAGCGGGCATTAGATGCCAATTGCTTATCTGTATAGAATCCATTGAGAAATGAGTCAAGCGCCTGTTGGTTATCGGCCTCAAACATTTCAGCCCCAAGCAAAAGGTTTTGCTGCTTTAGCTTATACAGGTCTTTCATTAACTCAGCTTCTAGCCAGTGGCAGATGGGATTATCGTGCAATTCACCGAACATGATGATATCGGCTTTAGAGGCCTCAGCGAGGAGTTTTGCATATTGGGTTGACTTGCCGCGCGCATTGAAAAACTGATATGCCTTCTTATCACCTTTTAATGTAAAAGAACTTAAAATAAGCAGCAAAGCCCAAAAGGGTGTAAATCTCATGCTTCAAAAATATGGGATAAATACAAATGTCTCGCTATGGATTGCGATGAGATTAGGAACGAGGCAGCAGTGCTTTAACCGATGGGTGGGCCAATTCATGCAATTTGGACGCAATTCTATCCAGATTATGCTCAGGTGGGCCTTCATTTTCAATCACCAAGTCACAGCGATTTTTATGCGGAAGAATATAATTTTCCCAAGCGGGCATGACATGGTTGTGCCATTGATACAAACTTCTGTCTTCAGGAATACCTCTTTCTGCCGCGTCGCGCGTCAGTCTCCGCTGCAGGCTAATTTCCATATCCGCATTCATAAAAATACGCATATCCAAAAGATGGTCTACTTCCGCAAACTCAAAAACAAAAAGGCCTTCAGCCACAATAATGGGCGCTGGATTTACTATTTCCACCGTTTCTGGTGCTTCGTAATTCTCAAAATTGTACTTTTTGAGCAGCACAGGATGCTGTTCAATAAGTTTCAGCAGGTCTTCTGTAAAACGTTCATGATAGAGGGCGGACGGCAAATCAAAATTCGTAACCCCTTGCGCATCATTTTCTTGCTCATCCAGGGGTTTGTAATAGTCGTCAAAACTAATTACACAAATAGAAGGTGCCAGTATTTCCTTGAGTTTATTCAGGTAAAAGGTTTTACCCGAACCACTGATACCGCTAATTCCTATAACGAGAGGTACGATTTCCGATTTCACTTGGATTTGGTCTTGCGCGGCCTTTTGTAGAGCTTTTCCTTGATAATGTTTCCATCGTCATCATAGTCTTGTTCCATCAGAATTCTGCCTTTAAGGTCGTAGAATAGCCAATGTCCAACCATGACATCACCTTCATAATTGCCTTCTCTGTGTTGATAATTGCTCACCAAACCATAATACCAATATCCATTTTTCTGGTTGTCGGTATAGTTGCCAACAACCTCTCTCCCATGCTTGGTATCATACGAAGCGATTAAGCCCGTTACAGGATCTATTTCTGGCTTGGTTTTTTGATAATACTCTATATACGCACCTTCTAACTTGTTGTGTTTATAGTTTTTCAACGATAATGTATCACCCGTAAAATCATAGCGTATAAATTCACCATTTTTTTCTCCGCTGCTATAATGTTCTTCTTCGATGAGCATACAATTTACTTCATTCCAAATTCTTCTAATGCTATCGAGTTTTCCGTTGTTGTAATAGCTTTCTACTGCTGGGCAGCCAGATCCTTTATGGAATTGGTAGTAGCGTCCATGCCTCACTCCCATTTTAAATTCACTTTCAGACCAGAGAATAGAATCGGGGTAGTACTCAAATACATCGCCATTGGGCAGGTTGTTGGTATAGGTCGCAAATTGTTCAGGAGCTCCATTTTTAAACCATGTTTTGCTGCTGCCATTTCGAATGCCCAAGCTGTATTCAACAGCATATTTTTGAACACCGGTAACATAGAAACCCTCAATGAGGCCATGAAGTTCACCTCTTTTAAAAGCCCCTCTGCTTTGCATAGCCCCTGTTTCATAATAATACTCAAATGGCCCTTCTTTGGTTCCTTGGTTGTAGGTAATCAAGGTAACCAATTTTCCTTTTTCTGTAAACTGCTTGTATTCTCCGTGCATTTGACCATCTTCCCATGAATAGAGTTCATTCATTTGTTTGTTTTCCCAAAAGGTAAAAGACATCCCAGAGAAGGGTTTATTTTGGTAATAGGCCATTTCACCCTGCATGCTCAATGCTTCGTGACGGATTTTTGTAGGGCCAGACTTACCTGCTCCGTTGGTTTGGGCGCTTGCAAGACTTGAAATAACAAGTAAGGCAGCGGTTATAATGTTTCTCATCATAAAAAACTTTTCAAAATTAGTACCATGATGTAGTTTTGCCGAACCCAATTTTCCCACATGATATTTGAGATTGTACAATCCCATTGTTTGGCCAAGGCAGGTGTTACGGAAGAATTTCCATTTGACGCTGAAACTATGGTATGGAAAGTAATGGGTAAGATGTTCTGCTTGGGCAACATCAACGACTTCAGCTCCATCAATTTGAAGTGTGATCCTGAATTTGCTGCGGAATTGAGAGAGAAGCATACACAAATCATTCCGGGTTACCATATGAACAAAACGCTGTGGAACACTGTTTATTTCGACGGCTTGTCAGAAAAACTAATTTTAGACCTCATTAACCACAGTTATGAGGAAGTGGTACGAAAATTGCCTAAAAACCAACGAGAAAGTCTCAAAAATACATGAAAAAATACTTTTTATTGGCCGGAGCAGTTCTGGCACTCGCATCGCTTTCGGCTCAGAAGAAATCTGAAAAGAAAAGTAAACTCAAGCCTATAACCCTTGAAAAGGCTATTGAAAATAAGCTCGCCGTGCAGAAAGTAGTGGTGAAAAAGGAATCAAAGAAAAAAGCAACTCAATACTCAACACAATATATCGTGGATAATTACTATCAGAAATTTGAAGACGGCATGTATGCTGAATTCAACACAGACAGCGGACGCATTATTTGCAAGTTGCACTTGGACAAGACTCCCCTAACCGTTTGCAACTTTGTAGGACTCGCAGAAGGCACTATGTCAAACACCTTTAGAAGTTACGGACAGCCGTTTTACGACAATTTGAAATTTCACCGTGTGATTAGCAAAGCCAATGGCGATGCGCAAGATTTCATGATTCAGGGTGGAGATCCTGAAGGTGTTGGTTCAGGCGGACCCGGTTACAGCTTTGAAGATGAGTTTCATCCAGATTTGCGTCACGACGGACCTGGAGTATTGTCGATGGCCAATTCAGGTCCAAACACCAATGGTAGCCAGTTTTTCATTACCCATGTAGAAACGCCATGGTTGAATAACCGTCACTCTGTATTTGGAAAAGTAATTGAAGGCCAAGATGTGGTAAATAAAATGCGCAGCAACTGCGGTATGCAAAGTATCAGAATCATCCGCAAGGGTCAAGCTGCCATTGAATTCAAGGCAGACAGTGCCAGTTTTGAAGCCATTAAAGAACAAAAGCGCAGAGAAGGCGATTTTGCGAATTATGATGCGGAAGTATTAAAACGCTACCCCACAGCAAAGAAAACCGAATCGGGTTTGTGGTATGTGTTACAGCAAGAAGGAACAGGCACTCAAGTTAAGAAAGGCGACCAAGTTGCAGTTCACTACAGAGGCATGTTGTCTAACGGTTCTGAGTTTGACAACAGTTACAAGCGCAGCGAACCCCTTGAATTCAACGTGGGTGTTGGCCGTGTGATACAGGGCTGGGATGAAGGTATTGCTTTGATGCGTGAAGGCGCTAAATACATCCTTATCATCCCATCATCGTTGGGCTACGGAAGCCAAGGTGCGGGTGGTGTAATTCCGCCAAATGCCACTTTGGTATTCGAAACGGAATTGATTTATGTTGCCAAAGTGAACCCAGATGCAGATTTTGCTACGGATGATACCAAAGTAATGGCAAAGTACCCTGGTGCTATCAAAACACCAAGCGGACTGTGGTATAAGGTTATTGCTGAAGGTGCAGGTGAAAATGCGGAAAAAGGCGATGAAGTAAGTGTGCACTACAAAGGCACCCTTGCCGATGGAAAAGAGTTTGACAACAGCATGAAACGCGGTCAACCATTTACCTTTACCCTTGGCACAGGCAGTGTTATTGAGGGTTGGGATATTGGAATCACCTACATGAAAACAGGCAGCAAATATTTGCTAATTATCCCTTCAGAGTTGGGCTATGGCGCATCAGGCTATCCACCAGTGATCCCTGCAGCGAGCACTCTCCTCTTTGAAGTTGAGCTGGTCTCCATCAAATAAAACAATGTGAAAGGCATCCTTAGCGATGCCTTTTTTTTATCCTCTTATATCCCAGATGTATTCTCACTTGCGTTAATTCATGCTATCCTGTTATTTGCCACTTCTTTCATAAAAGCCATGGACACCTTCAAATCCCTAAATTTTACCCTTCATGAATTGGTATCATCTGCAGATGCCGCCGTCTGCTTTTCAAAGCCAACCCCTGATAAATGGAGCATAGCCGAGATTATAGAGCATGTAAACATTTCTGACAAGGGTGCCTACTTGGCCATGTTAAAACCCGGCCCAATTCCTACAGAGGCTGCATTAAATGAATCAAAATTGCGCATTGCATCGATGCTGGGCGGGGCAGCTGGCGCATGGATAGCACCTGAAGCAGCCCAACCCAAAGGCAAGTACACAAGCACTGCTGTATTGTTGCAAGATTTCATGAAAGTCAGGAACAGGCTGGAACGTCAATTTGAAACAGGAGATCCAGCCCGCCTGGCGCTGGGATTGGAGCACCCCAAACTCGGGTTCCTTACCCAACAACAATGGATGGAGTTTCTCATTTGGCACACTGAGCACCATCTTCAACAAATTCGGGGTTTATTGCAACATTCATGAACTTTGTAATTGTTAACTTAAAACTGTTGAAAACTCCCAAATATCTTTCCCCCCTAAAACCTCCCTTTTCACTGTAACTTTGCATCCCGTAACGTTTAATTTTTTTATGAAAAAGGCTAAATACGTGTTCGTTACGGGTGGCGTAACATCTTCATTAGGGAAAGGCATTATTGCCGCTTCTCTAGCCAAATTGCTGCAATCGAGAGGATACTCGGTTACCATTCAGAAATTCGACCCGTATATCAACGTAGATCCAGGAACCCTAAACCCTTACGAACATGGCGAATGCTATGTAACCGAAGACGGCGCAGAAACCGATTTGGATTTGGGCCACTACGAAAGATTTTTAAATGTTCCCACCAGCCAAGCCAATAACGTCACCACAGGCCGTGTTTACCAAACCGTAATCGAAAATGAAAGACGCGGTGAATACCTTGGTAAAACGGTTCAAGTAATACCGCATATTACCGATGAAATCAAGAGGCGCATGAAGATTATTGGCGACAAGGGTGAATTTGATATTGTAATTACAGAAATCGGTGGTACCGTTGGGGATATTGAGTCTCTGCCCTACGTGGAGAGCATGCGCCAGCTTATTTGGGAAATGGGTGAAGACAATGCCATTGTTATTCACCTGACCTTAGTACCGTATTTGAAAGCCGCAGGCGAACTCAAAACCAAGCCTACCCAGCACAGTGTAAAGAACTTGTTGGAACTTGGTGTGCAGCCTGATGTGCTTGTGTGCAGAACCGAACATCACCTGTCACCAGAATTGCGCAGAAAACTGGCTCTATTCTGTAATGTCACTCCCAACGCAGTTATTGAAAGCATAGACCTAAACACCATTTACGAGGTACCCATGGTGATGCTTAAGGAGAAGTTGGACAAGGTAGTCTTGGCCAAGCTAAAATTGAGTACCAAAGCAGAGCCAGATATGGCCCAGTGGCGCGATTTCCTATTTAAGTTAGAGCATCCTAAGAGTGAAGTTAGAATTGCCTTGGTGGGCAAGTATATTGAGCTTCCAGATGCCTACAAGTCTATTAACGAAGCATTTATTCATGCAGGCGCATCCAATGAGTGCAAAGTGAAGGTAACCATGGTGCATTCTGAGTTGATTACAGACGATAACGTGGGTTCAAAGCTTGAAGGCTATGATGGCATTTTAGTAGCCCCCGGATTTGGAAGCAGAGGTATAGACGGCAAATTGTTGGCAGTGAAATATGCCCGTGAGCACAATATTCCTTTCTTTGGAATATGCCTAGGCATGCAGTGCTGTGTAATTGAGTTTGCAAGAAATGTAGCGGGTTTGAAAGATGCACATTCAGCTGAAATCAATCCTGTCAGCCCACATTTGGTTATAGACTTAATGGAGGAGCAAAAGAAAATCTCTCAAAAGGGCGGTACCATGCGTTTGGGATCTTATGCGTGTACCTTAGAAAAGGGCAGCCATGCAGCAAAAGCGTATGGCAAAACTTCAATTACGGAAAGACATAGGCATAGGTATGAATTGAACAACAATTACAAAGCCCAATTGGAAGCTGCAGGCATGAAAATCACTGGTACCAATCCAGAAACAGGATTAGGTGAGATTGTGGAAATCCCTTCACACAAGTGGTTTGTAGGTGTTCAGTTTCACCCTGAATTGAAAAGTACTGTTGCCAATCCACATCCCCTCTTTGTGAAGTTCATCAAAGCGGCTATGGGCAATTAAGAGACCCAGTCTCTGAGACCCTATTTACGGCTACTCTAATTACCCTTTTACCAAGTTATACATCTTTTCTTGGCTGCGGACAGGTTCTGCATCATCCTCTTTGGGGCAGAATGAATTGCGCATTTTGCTGTCAAGAATGCGTGCTTTTACATTATCAGTAAGCTGCAATTCTAGCATTTCTATAAGCAAATCGCGGTAGCGCTTTTCCACCACAGGTGTGGTCACCTCTACCCTGTATTCAATATTGCGCTGCATAAGGTCCGCACTACCTATAAATACCTCTGGATTGCCATTGTTCTCAAAATAATAGACACGCGCATGTTCTAGGTATTTATCGATTATACTAATTGCCGTAATATTTTCGTCCTTACTATCAATAGGCAAACAGCACATACCGCGCACAATCAATTGTATATTAACCCCAGCATTTGCTGCCTTTTTAATGGACAAAATGGCTTTTTCATCCACAAGGCTATTCACCTTGATGATGGCTCTGGCTGGCAGCCCTTTCTTAGCATTGCGAATTTCGCGTTGCAACAGTTGTTCAAAGCGCGAACGCGTATTCACAGGACTCACCCAAAGTGTATTGAAAGTGTATTTTTCAGGTTTGAAATTCTGAATCATATCAAATACCTTCATACATTCATTACCAATGCGTTTGCGGCTTGTGAGCAGGCTAAAATCCCCGTATAATTTGGCTGTATCCTCATTCAAGTTACCTGTTCCAATATGGGTAATATAGCTGGTTTTAAAATTCTTTCTACGGGAAATAACGATCAACTTACTATGGACCTTGAAGTTGGGCACCCCATAAATTACTTGAGCTCCTTCATCTTTTAGTTTTTGAGCCCAACCAATGTTGTGCTCTTCCATAAACCGTGCTCTCAATTCCATAACCACTACTACATGTTTGCCGTTGTGTACCGCATTAATAAGGGCTTCAGCAATAGAAGAGTTTTCCGCGAGTCGGTATAGGGAAATATGAATCCCAAAAACCGTAGGATCAATCGCGGCTTCGCGCAGCAAGCGGATGATATAGTCAAAAGACTGGTAGGGATAGCTCAGAAAGCGGTCGTGCTTTTCGATTTCATCTAGCAAAGACTTGGCATTATCGAGTTCTTTCTTTCGATGCGGAACAGTGCTATGGTAGCGCAGTTCTTTTCCTCCTACCGATGGGAATTTAATGAAATCTCTAAAGTTGTGGTATTTCCCACCGGGAATACTACTTTCCTTATCCACTTTTAGTTTTCGCACCAGAAATAGAAGTAGGTCTGCAGGAATGCTAGCATCATAGATAAAGCGAGTTGGCACACCTGATTTTCTTTGCTTCAGGCTCTTTTCTACTTTTTCCAACATAGGTACCGCTATGTCCGAATCGAAATCCAGCTCTGCATCGCGGGTAATCTTAATGGTATGTGCCGAGTATTGGTCGAAGTCCAATGCTTGAAAAATCATATCCATACAACAGCGCAAAATATCGTCGAGCAGTATGATTCTGTGTTTTTCTGTCTTACTGGGTAAGGCGTAGAAACGACCCACACCTTTTGATGGAATCAAAATCAACGCATACTTAATATCTTGGGTATGTTTATTGAGTAAGCGTATCGCCAAGTAAATCTCTCCATCCTTCAAATTCGGCAAGGCCCTAGCCTCATCTAGAATCAACGGAAAAATCTTTTGGGCAATGGTATGCTGATAGTGCTGTCGTACGGTTTTGAGTTCAGACTCCGTTAGGTGCATTTCATCTACGATTTCAATACCATGCTTGTTCAGCTCTGGTATTATTTGATTTTCGTAAATATCGTGAAACTTTACCTGCTGTTCTAGCACCTTAGACTTAATCTGTTCTAGCAGTGTGCGGGCTTCTTTTCTCTCAGCCATATCTAGCAATTTGGCAGTTGCAATGCGACGCACAGCGGCTACTCGCACCCTAAAAAACTCGTCTTGGTTATTGGAAAAAATCCCTAAGAACTTGATTCTTTCAACCAGTGGAACCTGCGAATCGCCTGCTTCTTGTAGCACCCTTTCGTTAAAACTCAACCAACTTAACTCACGGTTGATGATTTTAACCTTAGTCCCGTCTACCTTTTTTCGTTGGATATTGACCTTGACAGCCTTAGCAGGTTTAGTAACAACCTTTTTCACTGGCAGTACCTTCGACTTAACCGTTCTTTTTTTTTCAGTTACTTTTTTATTCATAATAGAATTCGGCATACACAGGGAAATGATCACTGTAGCCATTGAGCCAATTTTTTCCTCCGAAGGTTCTAAAAGGAGATCCTTTATATTTTCCTTCCGACTGTTTCAACCAATCAGGAGCAAATATGGCAAAACTCCCTTGGTGGTATTTCAAACCCAATTGCGAAGTATACAAGGCATTGGAAACGATGATTTGGTCAAACATATTCCAAGCATTTCCAAATTTCAGTGTACCCACAGTATCAGATTGTATTTCAGAATTCAGTGAGAGCAAATATCCTTCTGACTCCAACACGCTTACTGGCCTAGCAGAAAGCACATATTTCACATTGTTGTCTTGTGGGTCATCGTTCAAATCACCCACAATAATGAGGCGTTTGTTTTGAAGCTTTTTGCTTTCAATATACTGGCGCAAGGTTTGAGCAGCGATAGCGCGTTTTGCATCACTTGCGGCGCGTCCGCCGCGGCGCGAAGGCCAGTGGTTTACAAACACATGTACCGTATCTTTTTTCTTGGTGCGTAGCGTCACATAGAGAATATCTCTAGTTCTATCGGTATCCGACAATGTAACCGCAATGGCTTCTGATGCAATCAGTTCAAGTTCATGCTTGTTATACAGCAGGGCTGCGTCTATTCCCCGTTCATCGGGTGATTCGTGGTGCACAATGCCAAAATGCATAGATTTCAGATTCTTTTGTGCAATCAAATCTTCTAGCACTTGCTTGTTCTCTACCTCAGCCATTCCAATAATATCTGGATTTAGGGTATGAATACCACGAGCCATATTCTCAAGCTTGTGGCTGTATTTATCAGAATTCCAGGCATTAGCACCTGTTGGGGTAAAATCGTCATCAAAACCTTCACTATCCAAGGTATCCATGAGGTTTTCCATATTCCAAAATGCCATTTTCAATGTTTTGACATTGTTGGGCAAGGGCTTATTTTGGGCACAGGCTGAAGTTGCTATTGACAGAAAAGCCAACAAACTCATATATCCAGCGGAGGGTTTACCCATTGGGAGGCGAAAATAACTTGTCATGCTTACTTAACTTGTTAAGTTTAGATTAATTGCCTGTAAACAGGCATATACTGTGCCGAAAATGAGGCTTAGCGGCTGTAATTGGGGGCTTCTCTGGTGATCGCTACGTCATGCGGATGACTTTCTTTCATACCCGCATTGGTAATTTTCACAAAAGAGGCAGTTTGCAGCTCTTCTATGGTAGATGCGCCACAATATCCCATACCGGCTTTGATACCGCCAACCAATTGGTATACCACCTCACTCAAATGGCCTTTGTAAGGCACACTTCCTACAATTCCTTCAGGAACCAACTTGGCAATTTCATCCTCAGCATCTTGGAAATAGCGGTCTTTGCTGCCGTCTTTCATGGCATCGATACTGCCCATACCCCTGTAGTTCTTTACTTTACGGCCATCGAAGAAGGTAGTTTCACCTGGACTTTCTTCGGTTCCTGCAAAGAGTCCACCTGCCATAATTGTGCCAGCACCTGCCACCAAGGCTTTCACAATATCGCCGCTATAACGAATACCACCATCTGCAATTACAGGAACGCCTGTGCCTTCTAGAGCAGCAACCGCTTCCATAACAGCCGATAGCTGCGGCATACCAATACCTGCGATAATGCGGGTGGTACATATAGAACCAGGACCAACGCCCACTTTCACCGCATCTGCGCCAGCCTCAGCCAATGCTTTAGCCGCAGCGCCTGTGGCAATATTTCCTGCAATTACTTGTAGGTCAGGGTAGGCTGTTTTCACCTTTCTTACTTCGTCGATAACGCCTTTGCTATGGCCATGAGCTGTGTCCAGTGCAATCACATCCACACCAACAGCAACCAATGCGGCCACGCGTTCCATGGTATCTGGAGTAACCCCAACCGCTGCGCCACACATCAGGCGACCCATTTGGTCTTTACACGAATGCGGATAATGCTTCAGTTTTTCAATATCCTTAAAGGTGATTAAGCCTTTGAGATTGTTGTCGGCATCTACGATAGGCAATTTTTCAACCTTGGTTTGTTCCAAGATCATCTCTGCCTGCTTCAAATCGGTTCCCAAGGGCGCAGTAATCAGGTTTTCGCGGGTCATCACCTCCGCAACCTTCTTGGTCATGTCGCGCTGGAAGCGCAAGTCTCTATTGGTAATAATACCAGCCAATTTACCGTGGTTGTCAACTACAGGAATGCCGCCAATCTTATTCTCGCGCATCAGCTTCAAGGCTTCGGCCAAGGTAGCATCAGGATGCAGGGTAACAGGATCCATAATCATCCCACTTTCGCTGCGTTTTACCTTTTTTACCTCAGCAGCTTGGGCTTGAATGCTCATATTTTTATGGATAAT
>JBEIRK010000222.1:0-2377 GCA_040376005.1 Flavobacteriales bacterium | reverse complement strand
GATCTAGAGGTACAAACACAAGGCTTCTGCTACTTTCCCAGCTGCGATTAGCGCAGAGGCTTCCGTATCTCGATTGCCCACAGCATGCATAACCTTACTCCCGGCAATAAGTTCCTCGTGAGGCCATTCGGCCAAGGTAGCCATTTTTCCAATTTCATTGGCACTGAGATGGGTGTTGTGTTTCACCGCATCAGGCAATGCATCATAGCCAATTGTCCTTGTCATAGGTTGGGACAATTCGAACATTGATTCGGGTGTTGCATGACAATACCAAGCGCCACCCATACGGGCCACCAAATCCATTTTGCGAGGGTCGATTTTCCCATCTTCATTGAGCACTTTCTCTTGAATATGGATACGCACTACTTGGGCAATTACCAAGTTGCCTGCGCCGCCACCTTCACCCAATACTTGGGTGCCGATAACCTTACACTCCAGTTGCACCGGACTTTCAGCCACCCGCAAGGGTTGAATCAAATCAGACGGCAAGGCGGTAAAGCCTGCAGTTTCGAACTCACTAACCCCACGTTCCCAAGGCGCTGCAGCCACATTCATTTGTTGCACCATGGCATAATCCACAATGTTTACTACCACCTCAGGCACTTCCAGTACATTGAGCCAAGTATGTTTGGGTGTGCCATCCCTACCTGAATTGTTGGGTGCAAACACCACAATAGGTGGGTTGGCAGAAAAAACGTTAAAGAAAGAAAATGGGGCCAAATTGGGCCTGCCCTCTTTGTCTATAGTGCTTGCAAAGCATATGGGCCTTGGGCCTATAGCTCCAAGTAAATACTGGTGTAATTTAGGAATTGGAATTTCGGATGGATTAACCGTTAGCATTGACATGACATGGCAAAGATAACATCTTTAACCGCGCACTTGTTTGTTACAAGCTATGTCCTAATTTGGTCTTTTTTGTTTCCAAATAGCCTTTATTGTGTGGGTTCGGCGTAATCTGTAAGGGCACATTTTCTACGATTTCCAATCCATAACCCACCAATCCGGTGCGCTTGCGTGGATTATTGCTTAGTAAACGCATTTTTTGAACCCCTAAGTCGCGCAAAATTTGGGCACCTACCCCATAATCGCGTTCGTCCATGCCAAACCCAAGACTCAGATTGGCCTCTACCGTATCCATGCCTTGTTCCTGAAGCTTATATGCTTTGAGTTTGTTCAGCAGCCCTATACCACGTCCTTCTTGGTTCATGTAAACGATTACACCCTTGCCTTCTTCATTGATTTTTTCCATAGCTGCCTGCAATTGTTCTCCGCAATCGCAACGGCAACTGCCAAAAATATCGCCGGTCATACAACTGCTATGCACACGTACCAACACGGGTTCATCTGCATTCCAACTTCCCTTAATCAAGGCCAAATGTTCTTGCCCTGTGTTGGCTTGGTTGTATGCTACCAGCGCAAAATCTCCATATTTGGTGGGCATTTCCACGGAAATTTCTCTTTGTATCAAACTCTCGTGTTGGAGTCTGTATTTGATTAAATCTTCAATCGAAACAATCTTAAGATTGTGCTTTTCAGCCACCTTTACCAAATCGGGAAGGCGCGCCATGCTGCCGTCTTCGTTGAGAATTTCAACAATGCAACCTGCAGGCTCAAAGCCAGCCATTCTTGCCAAATCAATTGCTGCCTCCGTGTGACCTGCGCGGCGTATTACACCTTCACTTTTTGCCCGAAGCGGGAAAATATGTCCGGGTTTGCCCAATTCCGAGGGCTTGATATTCGGGTCAATAAGGGCTTGTACTGTTTTTGAACGGTCTTGAGTACTGATACCTGTAGTGCATCCATGGCCGAGCAAATCTACCGACACTGTAAATGCGGTTTCATGGGTTGCGGTATTCTTTCCCACCATCATCTCCAAGCCCAATTCAGCGCAGCGTTCTTCCGTAAGAGGCACACAAATAAGTCCACGGCCTTCACGTGCCATGAAATTAATCATCTCTGGTGTGACATTGCGCGCAGCAGTCAGAAAATCACCTTCATTCTCGCGGTTTTCATCATCAACTACGATAATGACTTTGCCATTTTTAATGTCTTCTATGGCCTCTTCTATGCTGTTTAATTTGAATTCTGACACGGTGTATACAACAGTTTTGGAGCCGCAAAGTTCGTTCAAATCTTGCATATGAACACGGCAGAACCAAAAAAGAAAAATTCTATCGGATTTCCTCTTTCTGGTGACTCATGTCACTTCACGCCCGAATCTATACTCCTTTCTTCGCATAGCCTATTTGTAAGGATAGAATATGAAAATCGAACAAATTTATACCGGCTGTTTGGCACATGGTGCTTACTATATCGAGTCAGAAGGCGAAGCCGCCATTATCGATCCCCTGCGCGAAACAGAACCCTATATCACAAG
>JBEIRK010000223.1:0-2354 GCA_040376005.1 Flavobacteriales bacterium | reverse complement strand
GCAATCTTACGAGAAAGTACAGTTGTCGCATCTAAGTGCGCAAAAGTAGTGGCTGGTGCTGGATCGGTTAAGTCATCCGCAGGAACATATACCGCTTGTACTGAAGTGATAGAACCACTCTTAGTAGAAGTAATACGCTCTTGCATAAGTCCCATCTCTGTCGCTAAAGTTGGTTGGTACCCTACCGCTGATGGCATACGACCCAATAAAGCCGATACCTCAGAACCTGCTTGTGTAAAACGGAAGATATTATCTACGAAAAATAAAATGTCTTTTCCTTTTCCTGTTCCATCTCCATCACGGAAATATTCTGCAATAGTTAAACCACTCAAAGCCACACGCGCACGCGCTCCTGGAGGTTCATTCATTTGTCCGAATACGACAGTCGCTTTTGACTCTTTCAATTCTTTCATATTCACCTTGCTTAAATCCCATCCACCTTCTTCCATGCTATGTTTAAAGTCGTCACCATATTTCATGATACCTGCTTCAATCATCTCACGTAATAAATCATTACCCTCACGTGTTCTTTCTCCCACACCCGCAAACACTGATAAACCACCGTGTCCTTTTGCGATATTATTAATTAACTCTTGAATCAATACTGTTTTACCTACACCCGCACCACCAAACAATCCAATCTTACCACCTTTTGCATAAGGCTCAATAAGATCAATTACTTTAATACCTGTAAACAACACTTCTGTTGCAGTACTTAAGTCTTCAAACTTTGGAGGCGTTGCGTGAATAGGACGACCATTTGATTTATCTAATTGAGGTAAGCCATCGATAGCATCACCTGTTACATTAAATAAACGACCATATATATCATCACCTATTGGCATTGAAATGGGTTTACCACTATCTATTACTTCCATTCCTCTTACCAAACCTTCTGTACCGTCCATCGCAATGGCACGTACACTATCTTCTCCTAAGTGTTGTTGCACTTCAAGAATTAATTTTTCACCACCTGGTCTTACAATTGTAAGCGCATTATAAATTTCAGGAAGTGATTGCTGATTTGGGAATTGAACGTCTACAACAGCACCAATAATTTGTTTGATTTTACCATTTGTTGTCATAATATACTATTTCGGCTGCAAAGGTAAGGTATTGCTAGTTTATTGCAAAAATTGTACGTAGATAATCGCAGCTAAAATTCCCCCCACAATGGGGCCAATTACAGGTACCGCGGCATAGCCCCAATCACTGCTGCCTTTTCCCTTAATAGGGAGTATAAAATGCATGATTCTAGGCCCTAAATCCCTGGCCGGATTCACTGCCCAGCCTGTGGGACCGCCTAGTCCAAAGCCAATTCCCCCCACTAATAAGGCCACGGGTAAGGCAGATAAAGACCCCAAATCGGAACTGGCTGGCTTCAATAAAAATATGCCTAGTAAAAATACCATGGTGGCCAGGGTTTCTACAATAAAATTTTGTGGAATATTTCGAATGGCAGGCCCTGTTGAAAAAACAGCTAATTGTGCGCCTGCATCCTGGGTTTCATTAAAGTGATCCTTGTAGACCATCCAAACAATGAGCGCCCCCAACATTGCCCCTAAAATTTGGGCTAATAAATAGGAAGGTACCAAGGCCCATTCAAACTTTCCAGCACTGGCAAGTGCGATAGTCACCGCCGGGTTTAAATGCCCCCCACTAATACTGCTAGTTGCATACACACCTACAAATACAGCAATCACCCAACCTAGTACAATGGAAACTAATCCTCCATCATTTCCTTTTGAATTTTTTAAGAGATTGTTGGCTACTACTCCATTTCCAATGGTGATGACAAGTGCAGTGCCTAATAGTTCAGCGGTAAAAGGTGTCATATATTTTTATTTAATTGAAAGGATAATTTAAGTTATGAAAAAAAAGGGAGAGTCCGAAGTAAGAACAATTTTAATACTTGTAGTAATTCAAACTAGCCTCATTTATTTAATTACCAATTATTAGTGGCCTTAATTGCACGCTCCCATCCTTGAATCCACTCTTTTCTTTTTTCTGCTGTGGCAGTAGGTGAAAAAGTTTGATCTATTTGCCACTTCGATCTTAGTTCCTCTATGTCTTTCCAAAAGCCCACCGCTAAGCCTGCTAAATAAGCAGCCCCTAATGCAGTGGTCTCCACCATGGTAGGGCGTGTAACTTTTGTATTCACAATATCTGATTGAAATTGCATGAGTAAATTATTATGTGTAGCACCGCCGTCTACTCTTAACTCTGCAATAGGAATGCCTGCATCTGCTTCCATGGCTTTTAATAAATCATAACTTTGAAAAGCAATACTTTCAAGTGCTGCGCGTGCAATATGTGCAGATGTAGTACCGCGTGTAATACCCACAATGGTTCCT
>JBEIRK010000115.1:0-8093 GCA_040376005.1 Flavobacteriales bacterium | reverse complement strand
GTGCCGGGCATTTTGCTCCAATAGATGCCTTTATGTTCGAATACAACTACAGGATTTGGATCATAGAATGCGGCTTTGAGCAAGCCTTTCATATCTGCAGCGGTAGAAGGATAAATGACTTTGATACCCTTGATTTGCAGGATGCTGCTTTCTACGGTACCGCTGTGGTAAGGACCGCCGCCGCCGTAGGCGCCTGTAGGTACGCGAATTACAGAAGCTACGGGATATTTACCCATGGTAAGGTAGCAACTTTTGCTTAGTTCCACTACCAACTGATTCACGCCGGTCCAGATATAATCTGCAAATTGGATTTCAACGATAGGCTTACAACCTACCGCACTCATACCTTGTGTGCTACCCACGATATACGCCTCTTGAATGGGCGTATTAAACACCCGGTCTTTGCCGTATTTCTGCGCCAAAGTGGCCGCTTCGCGGAATACGCCACCCAGGCGAATGCCTACGTCTTGACCGTATAGCAGGGCTTCGGGATGTTTTTTAAGAATTTCATCTACCGCAAACAAGGCTGCATCCACCATCATAATGGGTTCTTTGCCTTGCGGTTCGCGTATTCCTACCTCCTCAGTCACCGGTGTGGGAGCAAACTCGTGCAGGTATAGGCTTTCTGGTGTAGGATCAGCTGCGTTTTTGGCGCGTTCAAAAGATTCGGCAGCCAGTTGTTCAGCCCGGTTTTGTATTTCCTGCAGGCTTTCTTCGGTCTCAGCGAGGTCCAGTAAGAGCTGCTTTAACTTTGGAAAAGGATCTTGCTTGGTATGTTTTTCAAGGTCATCGCGGTACCATTCGCTGCGCACACCTGAAGTATGGTGGCCCAGCAATGGAACTTTGGCATGAACCAGCATGGGGCCGCGGTTTTCACGCACATAGCGTATGGCCTTTTCCATGTCTTCGTAACATTGAACGAAATCGGTTCCACTCACGCGCATGCGGCGCATGCCCTTGAAACCTGCGGCATAATCGAAGGCGTCCATGGCGCGCATTTCATCTCCACTGGCGGAAATGCCCCAGTCGTTGTCTTGCACGAGGTACAAAATAGGAAGTTCATGGAGCACTGCCATTTGAAAGGCTTCTGCCACTTCACCTTCTGTGATGGAGCCATCACCAAAAGAACACAATACGATGGGTTTATCTACACCTTTGAGAAGTCCTTGACTCTCTTTGTATTTTAAACCATGTGCTGCGCCGGTCGCGGGAATTGCCTGCATGCCTGTAGCACTGCTTTGGTGCGGCATTTTAGGTATGCCAGCGCGGTTGAGTGAAGGGTGAGAGTAATAGGTGCGACCGCCACTAAAAGGGTCATCAGCCTTTGCCAAGAGTTGCAACATCAACTCATAAGGCTGCATACCCATGCCGATGAGCATGCTCTCATCGCGGTAGTAGGGATAGGCGAAATCTTGCTCTTGTAGGAGATATCCCGTTGCCAGTTGTATGATTTCATGTCCACGCGAGGTGCTGTGAACATATTTTGTAATCGGTCGATTCTCTTCATATATGCGCGCCATGGCACGTGTGGTGCACATGTGTTCCCAGGCACGGAGCAACAATTCTTTTTCAGGCATTGTAATTTCCCATACGTTCGAATGGGGTTGCAATTTTACCACTTTTTCGCGCCATTTCCGACGATGCTTTTCATTTGCCTGCAGGGAGGGATAAAAATTTTTTCTTTTCAGTGAAATATCCTAAAATTGAAAAATATGTTTTTCCGTTGGCTATTGCGCTTTGTCGCTTATTTGGCAGCCCTTATTATGGCTGTGGTACTCATCGCATATCTCACAGGATATGGGTATTTGGTAAAAGGAGTTCGACTCAGTTATTTATCAGGACATACTTCTGCCAATATCTATGATGGGCAAGATTTCGACACCCGTGAAGTTGCCAATGGCACTCAGACTGCGCCATTGCTGTCTTCGAGTAAATTCAACACAGCTTCGCCTTCCAAGGCGTTGTCAGCCATGCTTGAAGAAACCAGCTCCACCAGTTTTTTGGTATTGCACAAAGATTCATTGATTTGGGAAAACTACTACCAGCAGCATACTGATAGCACTGCCAGCAATTCATTTTCCATGGCCAAAACCATAACCACCTTATTGGTTCAACGCGCCATTCAAGAAGGGAAGATTAAAAGTTGGGATGCACCTGCCATTCAGTATCTAACTTGGTTGGAAGGACCATACGCCAAAACCTTAACACTGCGCCACTTAAGCACCATGACGGCAGGCTTGGATTGGAAAGAGAGTTATTATGATCCTTTCGGAATTACAGCGCGCCTGTATTACGGTGACGCTGCGGAAGAGACCATGAAAAAGGTAAAAGTGACCGTGGCTCCTGGAAAGAAATTTGTATATCAAAGTGGAGCTACACAGTTGCTGGGTTTATGCCTAACAAAGGCTACGGGCAAACCTGTGGCAGAACTCGCCTCTGAGTGGTTGTGGAAGCCTATAGGTGCTGAAAGAAAAGCAACCTGGCATACGGACGCTGAAGGCGGTATGGAACTTACCTATTGCTGTTTTAATGCCATTTCCCGGGATTATGCCCGCCTGGGCAGCATGTTGCTCCACCACGGCAAGGTAAATAATGCAGTGCTAATTGACAGCAGTTTTATTGCGCAAGCGACTAAAGGAAACCTAGATCCGGTATACGGACAAGCCGTTTGGATTGGCGCCACAGGCAAGGTGGCTTGGTATGCCTTGCAAGGCACCTTGGGCCAATATATTGCAGTGGTTCCTGCGGCAGACCTTGTGATCGTGCGCACGGGCAACAAGCAAAAGAAATCTGTGAAAGGCAGAATTCCGGATTGTTTGCAAACCTATGTAGATGAGACAATTAAGCAGTTTGCACCCGAATTGCTTTAAAGACTTAAGCAAAATACTATACATTTGAAAACCCGCTATTGAGAGCTTTTCCCCCAGAAAGCCTATGATAAGAAACATACTATTTGCCATCTTTTGCATCAGTACCATTGCCCTCAACGCACAAACTATAAAAGGTAGGGTAAGCGATAAAAACAGCAGCCAACCGCTAGACGGGGTGCAGGTATTGCATAAGAAGACAGGTGCGAAAACCCTAACAGACAGTTTGGGTAACTTTACAATCACAGCTGCCGCAGGTGATGCGGTAGAATTTTCATCGGACGATATTGAGCCACTAACCCTGAAAGTGCCTTCAGGCATTGTTTTCTGGGAAGTAGCTGCTGAAAATAAGTCCAAAGCCATTGGCGCTGCAGTGATTACGCACAACAGACTCAAGGAAAAACTGCGTGAAAGTCCAGTTACTGTTGAAAGTATTGGCATTAAAAGCATAAAAGAAACACCTGCAAGTGATTTTTATGAAAGCTTGGGACATTTGCGCGGTGTGGATGTTACGGCGGCGAGCTTGGGCTTCCGCATTGTAAACACCAGAGGATTCAACAGCACCAGCCCTGTGCGCAGTTTGCAGCTCATTGATGGGGTTGACAACCAAGCGCCGGGTTTGAACTTTTCTTTGGGTAATTTTTTGGGTGCCTCTGAATTGGATGTAGCAAGCACAGAAATTGTGGTAGGTGCCTCGAGTGCCTATTATGGCCCCAATGCCTTCAATGGTGTCATTAGTATGACCACCAAAGACCCATGGAAATACCAAGGCTTCAGCGCACAATTGAAAGTGGGCGAACGCGACCTCGGGCAAATTATGATGCGCTATGCCAAAAGCTACAAGAACAAGAAGGGCAGAGATGTATTTGCCTTTAAAATGGGATTGAGCTACATGCGTGCTTTTGACTGGGTAGCGGACAATTATGAACCCACTGCAGACAGCAAAGCGGGCATGAACAATCCAGGAGGATATGATGCCGTAAACCGCTATGGCGATGAAGTTTTTGGTACCGCTGCCAATGATCAAGTTTCAGCCAATACACGCATTGTTACTCCCGGTTTAGGCGCCTTTTACCGCGATGGATATCAGGAAAGAGATTTGGTGAATTACAATACCCGAAATCTTAAAACCAACTTGATGTTGGCCTATAAAATTAACGATAAAAACGAGCTGCAGTATGGCTTTAACTTCGGCACCGGTACCACAGTATACCAAGGCGATAACCGCTACAGCTTGAATGGAATTTTATTCTTTCAAAACAGAATAGAACTTATCGGTAAAAAAGGGCACTTGCGCTTGTATGCAACCAATGAAGATGCAGGAAATACCTACGATGCCGTGCTTACTTCCTTTCTCATGCAGGGCGATGCCAAGCCGGGAGAGTTCTGGTATGCAGATTATCAAAACTATTGGTTTACCTCTATCGTAGGCAAAGTAAAATCATTGCCCGGATACAATCAATTGGGCAGTCCGAACCCCGCGAGCACCAAGTACAATCCAAACTTCTTCGAAGACCAGAACAACCTCCTGTTGAAATACAATGACAGCATTGTGCGTTGGCACAACATGGCTCGGGCGCAAGCCAATACCGGTTTTGACCACCAAGGAAACAAACGTTTGGATTCAGCCTATGGTAGACTGGTGCCAGGTACTCCTGAATTTCAGCGAAAACTGGAGTCCTTTACCCAGCAATACTCCTATAGCAAAGAAGGTGGCCCAACCGGCAGCCGCTTCTTCGACCGTTCGGCCTTGTATCACGCCACCGGGGAGAGAAGATTTACCTCAGGTGATTGGAAATTCACCACAGGGTTTTCTGCCCGTTTGTACAGGCCGTATACCAACGGCACCATCTTCCTCGATACGGGTAACCGCAGGATTAGCAACCGCGAAGCGGGGGCATATGCGGGTTTTGAGAAACGATTGTGGAGCAACCGCTGGAAACTCACAGGCACGGGAAGGGTAGACAAGAATGAGAATTTCCCTGTATTGTTTTCGCCTGCTGCTTCTTTGGTGTATTCTAAAGACCGCCGAAATACATGGCGTACCAGTTATTCTTCTGCCATTCGCAATCCTACCTTGCAAGACCAATATCTATACTACAATGTGGGTAGAGCCATTTTGTTAGGCAATATTGATGGGGTGAAAAATGTCTACGAGCTGCAAACCTTTGTAGATTATTTGAACACCCGCAATTTGGATACCTTAAAAGCAGTAAACATACCTGCCATCCGTCCGGAAGGGGTGCGCACCGCAGAAATTGGATATAAGGGCATATTGGCAAAAGGCAAAGTGCTTGTAGATGCGGGATATTACATCAGCACCTACCGCAACTTTATAGGATATCGCTTGGTAGTTGATGCCCAAATCGACACACAGTTGAATATGGCACGTTCTGGACAACTCTACAGGGTGGCAAGCAATAGCCAAGACAAGGTACGCACGCAGGGATTATCGGCTGCCTTTACCTATTTGTTTGCTGACTGCTTTATGGCAGGGGCCAACTGGAGTTGGAACCAACTCGACCGCATGGGCAGCACCGATCCTTTGATTCCTGCGTTCAACACCCCGCGCCACAAGTTTAACGTAACCTTTGGCGCGGCGGATATGAAGAAAAACCTGAAGTTGGGCAGTAAGAACTTGAAGATAGAGCATCTTGGGTTCAACGTCAATTTCAAGTGGGTAGAAGGCTTTAGGTTTGAAGGCTCGCCGCAGTTTACTGGCGATGTGCCGCGCTATTGGACCTTAGATGCTCAGGTAAACCGCGTAGTTCCTAAGTGGAATTCCACATTGAAGCTGGGTGCTTCGAACCTCACAAATAACATGGTATACCAGGTGTATGGCGGTCCGAGAATCGGCCGTATGATATACTTCAGTATCACCTACGAGCCATAACTTAGAGCAATAAATAAATAAATATATTACATTCGCAAACAACAACAAACCGAATAAACAATGAAAAAACTATTACTTTCACTGTCTGCACTTTTCATTTGCGGCGCGAGCATGGCGCAGATTAAATATGTAGACTCAATGTATCCCGCCTCTTCGGTGGTGATTACAAAGAACCTCATGTATGCTGATGCATTCAGCGTATTGACAGGCACTCCAAAATTGGATACCCTGCGCATGGACATGTACGTATCTACGAGCAATATGGATGCGAAAAAGCCTTTGATTATCATGTCTCACACAGGCAACTTCCTTCCTAAATTTATCAATCAGCAACCAACAGGTGCGCGTGATGACAGCTCAATAGTGGCCATGTGCCGCAAGTTTGCTGAAAAAGGCTATGTAGTAGCTTCTATCAGCTACCGTTTGGGCTGGAACCCTGCGAGCCCAGACGAAACTGTACGTCGCGAAACCATCATCAACGCGGCATACCGCGGTGTTCAGGATATGAGTGCAGCAGTGCGTTATTTCAAAAAGAACGTGTATTCAGGTGGCAACACTTGGAGCATTGACACTACCAAAATTGCGGTAGGTGGTCAAGGTACAGGTGGATATATCACCTTGGCGTATTCAACCTTGAATGAGCAATCTGAAATCCGTTTGGACAAATTCTACAACTTCAACACCAAGAAGTGGATGGTATTGGACAGCTTGGCATGGGGCGACCGCAATGGTTTCCGTATCCCAGGTACTGTAGGTGCTTATGTGCGTGAAAACCACAAAGGACACACCAGCAATGCACAGATTTCTTTCAACATGGGCGGCGCCCTTGGAGATTCTAGCTGGATGGACGCAGGCGAAATTCCAATCATCAGTACACATGGTATTTCTGATCCATTCGCACCTTATAAAGAAGGTATTGTAAGTGTACCAGGTACCAATCCTCCATTGAACGTGGTTGACGTATCAGGTAGCTACAGTGTTATCAAACGCCAAAATGAGCTAAAAAACAATGCAGCTTACAAAGGCAAAGTATTTGATATTTACACCATGCAAGCCAACCGTTTGAACAACGGATATGATGGTTTGTTCCCAATTGCTGGTTTGGCAAACGGTTCAGGTCCTTGGGAATGGTGGGCTGATACCAACTATTTGCGTGCAGCATTAACTGCCAGCGGCAGATTCACACAAGCGCAAATCACGGCGATCAACTCTAACGGCTACAAGTCTAACCCATTTGTAAGCAAAGCTCGCGCATTGCGCTACATCGACAGCTTGCAAGGCTATTTCGCACCGCGTATCGCTGTGTCTTTGGGTCTTGTATCTTCAGTGGGTGTAAGCACTCAAGATTTGGCCAGCAACGTAACTGTGTATCCAAATCCAAGCAAAGGTCAATTGACCATTCACAATAACTGGATGGAGCACAAATTGCTTCGTGCGGAGTTGGTAGACATGAACGGCAGAGTGGTTGAAACCTTCGCTACTCCTTCCGAGCACAACGTTGTAAACGTTACCTCCCCATCAGGAATGTATGTGCTTCGCATGGTCTTCGACAATGGCGTAGGCAACACCAAGTTGATGGTAGACTAAGAACAAAACGGGAGTTTCATGAAACGCCCCATGCCACTTGTGGCATAGAAAAAGGCCGACAGCAGTGTCGGCCTTTTTGCTGTTATAGCCCATGATGTAAAAGAGCCGCTTTTGTAGTAATTTTGCGGTTCTTTTTTTTAAAGAAAATAAAGTATTCCTATGTATCGCACACTGAAACAACTCAACTGGCCGGAAATAGAAAAAGAAGTCCTCCAATTTTGGGAACAAGAAAACATTTTCGGGAAAAGTGTGCAGCAGCGCCCTGCCGATAAGGCTTTTACCTTTTATGAAGGTCCGCCAAGTGCGAACGGAATGCCCGGCATTCACCACGTGATGGCGCGCGCCATCAAGGATATTTTTTGCCGGTACAAAACCCTACAAGGCTATCGCGTAGAACGCAAAGGCGGCTGGGATACCCACGGTCTTCCCATTGAGCTGCAAGTAGAAAAACGACTCGGTATTCGCAAGGATGATATCGGAACCAAAATCTCTGTTGAGGAATACAACAAAGAATGCCGCAAAGACGTGATGGTGTTTAAGGATGTGTGGGATGACCTTACCCGCCGCATTGGCTATTGGGTAGATCTTTCCGACCCCTACATCACCTACGAAAACAACTACATTGAGACCCTTTGGTATATCTTAAAAGAACTCTACAACAGGGGCTATTTATACAAAGGATACACCATACAACCTTTTTCTCCTGCAGCGGGTACAGGCTTGTCAAGCCACGAACTGAACCAGCC
>JBEIRK010000201.1:0-3140 GCA_040376005.1 Flavobacteriales bacterium | reverse complement strand
TATCCAAATGGCTACTTCCGCAGGATTTACCAATATTATGTCACACAGAAGCGGCGAAACTGAAGACTCAACAATCGCAGACCTTTGCGTAGCAAT
The DNA here is from genome assembly GCA_040376005.1 of Flavobacteriales bacterium. Lineage (GTDB taxonomy): Bacteria > Bacteroidota > Bacteroidia > NS11-12g > UBA955 > JAGXTF01. The sequence continues at coordinate 3,044 of JBEIRK010000201.1, read as the reverse complement.
GAATAGCGGACTTATAAAAACAGGTTCTGCCAGCCGTTCTGACCGTATGTCAAAATACAACCAACTGCTGCGCATTGAAGAAGAATTAGGCGATAACGCCAAATACCTCGGAAAAAATTGGAAGTTCTATAAAGGTTAATCCATCATGAATCAGGGCCACCTACCCAAGCCTCTGTTTACCATAACGGATTACCGCTGGAAATATACATTGTATGCCAGTATCTGCACCACCTTAGTGCTGGCTGGATTTCTAACCTTTGGTGCTAAAGAAAGACATTGGCAGTTTTGGATGGCAGAATTGGTCATGGCTGCTTTTGCCGCAGGAATATTTTACATGCTTTTCAGCCCCAAATACCGTTTTATAGGTAAAAAAGGGCCTGAATTCGATGCTTGGCTTATTGAAAAGCAACAAGCAATGCTGCAAGACCACGGTTATTTCACCTTCGATCCTGAAGGTTTTGTTTTCCATGCATCACCCAAAGATATCGCCGTAAATTGGTCCGATATAACCCTCATTTCTTGCCACCTTGAAGATGTGGTTTCCAATGATGATGACCTTTGCCTTAGAATAGAATATGGAGATAAGCATTTTCTAGAGTTCGATGAAGAGGTACCCGGATGGATGCACTTCAGACAAGAAATGGTACAAGCCCTCAATATTTCATCGGATTGGCAAACGGAATTGCTCAATTCAGGCGCCAAAGAAATAGTGATTTATCCAGTCTCTTAGCATTCGAATAGTATGCTTTTGCGTTGTAGGTCCTGACAGGTATTTTCCGTTATTCATTTGCATTAAATCTGTAATTATTTGAATTTCAGACCCATGTGTGACAAGAAATATGTCGCGCTTCACGTACTTTTGAATATCTATTGTTCAAAAGTATGAAGAAGATTACACTGTTAACGCTGGGCATTTTCTGCCTTTTTACCCTAAATAGCCAAGCATCAGATCATGCTTTGAGCAGCAGCCAAATTATTCGCCTATTGCAGTCTAATCCTGCACAATTCGGCTTAGGCAGCGAAGATGTCGCTGAAGCTCGAATTTCTGACATGTACAAGGATAAGAAAATGGGTTTAACCCATGTCTATGTGCAGCAGATTATGGATAGCCTGCCTATTCTTAATGGCATTTTGAGTATGCATCTAAATTCGAAAGGAAATGTGCTGCATTATAGCTCTAATATGGTTGCTAAGGCAAGTTCTCACATTGAGCCCGCAGAATTGCCTTCGCTTACTGAAGCAGTTATGACCGCTTCACAGAATACAAAACTTATTGCAGATGCAACTGCTTTTGTAAAAATCAATCCTGCGTTCGAAAAGGTAGTCTTTACTGAACAAGATAAGTTCTATTATCCCTGCCTGTATTTTGACGGAGAAAAACTTCACAAAGCGCTGAATTTGGTGTTCTTCGAACTTGAAACCAGCAATTGGTACAACTATATTGTGGGTGCCAATGGTGCTGTTTTGGATGTGATTAATTGGACAAACCATTGTGCTTTCTCCTCAGCAAAGGCAGCCAAAACAGGTGATGATGCCGTCTATAATACCTTGTTTTTCCCTATGGAAAGCCCTCTATATGGAAATAGAAAATACGTAAAAAACGCACATGATTCAGTGGCTTCACCCTTTGGTTGGTTGGATGTAGATGGTGTTGATGGTCCTGAATTTACGATTACTAAGGGCAATAACACGTGGGCAAGTGAAGATGCCGATGCCGATAACATCCCCGGCTATAGCCCGGATGGGGGGAACTCGCTTGTATTTGATTTTAATTACGATTCCACAAGCTTGGATCCTACCGAATACCGAGATTATGCAATTGCAAACCTCTTTGTGGCCAATAACCTGATGCACGACATTTTATACCATTATGGTTTTGATGAAGCATCAGGAAATTTTCAATCTAATAACTATAATAGAGGCGGTGATCAATTCGATGAAGTCATTGCAGATGCGCAAGATGGTTCAGGCACGGATAATGCCAATTTTGCGACGCCTCCGGATGGATCAAATCCACGCATGCAAATGTATATTTGGAATGCAACCTCAGGCGCCAATGGTCCTATGCTCCGCGTGAATTCACCAGAAACAATGAAGTTTCGTGTGGGCTCAGCCCAATTTGGAACTGCACTTACACCAACTCCAATAACGGCCAACTTGGTGTATGTAAATGATGGTACTGCTGCCGGAACAAAAGGCTGCAATGCCTTGCAAAATGGAAGCGCCCTTAAAGGGAAAATAGCCGCAGTACTGCGTGGCAATTGCACCTTCGTAGAAAAAGTATTAAACGCACAGAAAGCAGGCGCAATCGCCGTTGTGGTTTTAGATACATCTTCTGCAAATGCCTTGGTGACCATGTCGGGAACGAGCTCTCAAATCACCATTCCTTCGGTGTTTGCAAAGCTGTCTGATGCAGGCGCCTTGCAAGAATTCTTGGCAGGTGGTGCAGTGAACATTTCACTTTATGACTCTGCCGGATTTACCCCCAAAACAGACAGTGACTTGGATTTGGGGGTAATCGCCCACGAATTTGGTCATGGTGTTTCGAACCGCCTCACTTGCGGCCCATCTGTGTCTTCCGGTTTGAATAATGCCGAACAAATGGGAGAGGGTTGGAGTGACTTTCTCAGCTTGGCATTAACTGTAAGATCAGGGCAAGTCGGCACTACAAAAAGGGGAATTGGGAACTGGCTGGTTGGAGAAGACGCCTCCGGCGGTGGAATTCGTACCTATCCATATTCTACCAATATGGCAGTAAATCCTCACACGTATAACAACATTAAAACCCAATCTGTAAATGGCAAAACTGGAGTGCATTATGTGGGTGAAGTTTGGTGTGTGATGTTGTGGGACCTGCATTGGAAAATGGTCGAGAAATACGGCTATAGCACCGATTTGATATATGGCTCTGCAGGAAATAACAAAGCAATTGAGCTTGTTATGGCAGGGATGAAATTGCAAAAATGCAACCCCGGTTTCGTCGATGGCCGTGATGCCATTCTTCAAGCCGATACATTACTTAATGGCGGCGCGAATGGGGATTT
>JBEIRK010000161.1:0-4738 GCA_040376005.1 Flavobacteriales bacterium | reverse complement strand
GGCCCTGATTCATGATGGATTAACCTTTATAGAACTTCCAATTTTTTCCGAGGTATTTGGCGTTATCGCCTAATTCTTCTTCAATGCGCAGCAGTTGGTTGTATTTTGCCATACGGTCAGAACGGCTCGCAGAACCTGTTTTTATAAGTCCGCTATTCATTGCTACGCAAAGGTCTGCGATTGTTGAATCTTCTGTTTCGCCGCTTCTGTGTGACATAATATTGGTAAATCCTGCGGAAGTAGCCATTTGGATGGCATCAATCGTTTCGGTAAGGGTACCAATTTGGTTTACTTTTACCAAAATAGAATTGGCAGTAGCGGTTTCTATTCCACGGCGGAGGCGTTTCACATTGGTAACAAAGAGATCATCCCCTACCAATTGTACTTTATCACCAATCGCATCGGTAAGGAGTTTCCAACTTGCCCAATCATCTTCTGCTAGGCCATCTTCAATGCTTAAAATCGGGTATTTTTCAGTCCATTCTTTCCAGAAATCTACCATTTGTGCACCAGAGAGCACACGTTTATCGCTTTTCTTGAAAACATAGTTTCCAGTTTCCGTGTCATACAACTCACTTGATGCGGCATCCATAGCGATAAAGATGTCTTTACCTGCTTTGTAGCCTGCTTTCTCGATGGCTTCAATAACAGTTTCGATGGCTTCTTCATTGCTTTTGATTTCTGGGGCAAAGCCACCTTCATCCCCCACATTGGTGCTATAACCTTTGGCTTTGAGCACTGATTTAAGGGTATGAAAAACCTCAACCCCCATTTGCAGGGCATGACTGAATGAATTTGCATTCACAGGCATGATCATAAATTCTTGAAAGTCGATGCTATTGTCTGCGTGCGCACCGCCGTTCAAGATATTCATAAGCGGAATCGGGAGTGTATTTGCGTTCACGCCACCCAAGTAACGGTATAGCGGCATTCCTAATTCATCGGCCGCAGCGCGGCTGCATGCCAAAGAAACTGCAAGAATTGCATTGGCGCCCAACTTGGATTTATTCTCAGAACCATCCAAATCTAGCATAATGCGGTCAATTTCATTTTGGTCAGTAACCTCTACCCCATCGAGGGCATCGGCGATAATGTTATTTACATTATCAACGGCTTTCAACACCCCTTTTCCGAGGTATACTGATTTATTTCCGTCGCGCAATTCTACTGCTTCGTGAATACCGGTGCTTGCGCCGCTAGGCACAGCAGCTCTTCCAAAGCCACCATCTTCTGTAAATACATCGGCTTCAATGGTAGGATTACCTCGGCTATCGAGAATTTGTCTTGCGAAAACGTCTATGATGCTACTCATGTTGTAAAGGGGGTTAAGATATTAGGTTATGAATGGGATGCAGTGCGTGGTGTGTTGTCAATAAGATCTACAAATTGGTCAAAGAGATACCAGCTATCGTGAGGCCCAGGACTGGCTTCAGGGTGATGTTGCACGCTAAAGGCCGGTTTATCGAGACGACGTATGCCTTCTACAGTATCATCATTGAGATTGATATGGGTAAGCTCTACAGTATCGGCCAATTCAGCGTTATAACGAACAGCAAAACCATGATTTTGGCTGGTGATTTCGCTACGGCCGGTGAGCAAATTTTTCACAGGGTGATTCAAACCGCGGTGTCCATGGTGCATTTTGTAGGTTTCCAAGCCGCTGGCTAGAGAAAGCAACTGATGACCGAGGCAAATACCAAAGGTAGGAATACCTGTATTGACCAATGTTTTCACGGTTTCAATTGCATACTGCATGGCAGAAGGGTCACCAGGACCATTGCTTAGCATAATGCCATTGGGATTCCATGCAAGAATTTCGGAAGCGGGTGTTTGCGCAGGGAAAATACCCAGGTAGCAATCACGGTCTGCGAGGCAGCGTGCGATGTTCATTTTGCTTCCAAAATCCAACAGAGCCACCTTTCTCGGTGCATCTGGATTTCCTATGGTATGGAATGCAGCGCTGGTGACTTTAGAAGCCAATTCTAGGCCACTCATATCAGGGCAAGCGCGAACTATATTGAGCAATTCTGCAGTATCTGAAATTTCGGAAGAGATTACGGCATTCATAGCTCCAGCTTGACGGATATGACGCACCAATTGGCGGGTATCGATATCAGAGATACCTGTGAGCCCGTTCTGAGTGAGATATTCATCGAGGCTGAAGGAGTTTTGTTTGCGGCTGAAGTTGGGTGAAAACTTTTTCACCACCAAACCAGAAATTTTAATGGAATCGCTTTCTACTTCTGCAGCATTGGCGCCATAATTTCCGATATGGTCATTGGTCATGATAAGGATTTGCCCGAAATAAGAGGGGTCTGTAAACACCTCCTGGTAGCCTGTCATTCCGGTATTGAAGGCAATCTCACCTGTGGTGGTGCCTATTTTGCCAATGGCATTTCCTTTAAAAATTGTGCCGTCTTGAAGAACAAGATAGGCGGGTAATAAATTGGAACTCACTTCAAGGGTGCAAATTTCGGTGATTTACGCCAAGTAAACCACTTATGTGGGAAAATTGTGGTCAGTAAATTTAGGCTTTCTTCTTGTCGGGGATGACGAGTCCAAAGAGCACCGTAACTGCGATTATAGAAACCAGCACAATGAGGTTGTGAAAATGATTAAATCCGATGGATTTAAACCAATGTTCGAAAATCATTTTAAAGCCCACAAAAATGAGGATAATGCTGAGGCCGTATTTGAGGGTATGCAGACCAGATAGGCCGTGAATAAGCAGGAAATAGAGGCTTCGCAGTCCCATGATGGCGAAAATATTGCTGAAGAACACCAGATATGGGTCGCGGGTGATGCCGAGAATGGCGGGAACACTATCTACAGCAAAAACGAGATCGGTTACTTCCACCACCAGCAATACCAGAAACAGGGAAGTGACCATCCATTTTCCTTGTTCGCGCAGGGTAAATCTACCGTGGTGTTCGGCATGCGAAACTGGAAAAATGCGCGAGGCCCATTTTACCACGCCATGGCTGGCCACATCAAATTCCTCAGAATCATCTTCCTTATTTACTAGCAGCTTAAAACCACTATAGAGGAGAATACCGCCAAAGACGTACATCAACCAATGGAAACGAATGAGGAGTGCACTGCCTACAAAAATGAAGATAAAGCGCATGATTACAGCACCGATAACACCCCAGAGCAGTACGTTTTTTTGGTATTTTTCTTCCACTCGGAACGAACGGAAGATGAGCATCATGACGAAGAGGTTATCTATACTGAGGCTATATTCAATAAAGTATCCGGTGATATACTGGGTAATAACTTCGATGGCAAAATTGTGCGCTGTAGCGTCGGGATTATTGAGAAGTGCGAAACCTGCTTGGTATTTTTCCTTGTATTGGGCGTAATCAAAATTGGTATTGAGCCCTTGAAGGTCGTGGTGAAAATAATAGATGACCACTGAAAAAGCGAGGCCACAGGTGATCCAACCGACGGTGCGCCAGAGGGCTTCCTTAAACCCCAGCACATGGGGTTTATTTTTGGTAAACAATCCAAGATCTAGGGCGAGGCCAACGCATACAAACAGCAGAAAACCGGCCATAAACCAGGGTTGGGAGGAAACAATGAGGGGTTGTGGCATTATTAGGCTGCAAATATAGCAGGAGAAAAAACATAAAAGCTTGTTGCGGTGTTAGATTTGCCAACATTGAGCAAGAAGAAAATAGAGGCGGAAGACTATTACTACGAAAATGGTAGGATGGTATTTACGGCCCAGTATTTAAAGAAGCGGGGAACATGCTGCGGCAATGGGTGTCGGCATTGCCCTTATGCGCCCCAGCACCAGCGGGGGAATGCAAGGGTAGATACTCAGAAATAGCGCGGGCTACATTACAATTTCAACGCCTTTTCACAGCCAAAACACACCTTGGCTGTGGAATAAAATATTCCTACTAAGGGGCTTGTACGCGATATAATTTTGACTATATTGTTGGCATAATTTTGATTAAATTCTTACCAATTGTATTTGAATTGCCACACATATTTCAGTCTGAGATACGGATTGCTGTCTCCCAAGGATTGGGTGCAGTGGGTGGTGCAGTGCGAACAACCGACAGCGGAGAGGCCACTTTATTTATGTGTAAGCGACATTAACAATGTAAGCGGACTGCCCGACTTTTTCAGGGAGAGTTTAAAACACGAGGGCATACGGCCTTGCGGGGGTATTGATTTTCGGGATGGGGAAACGGGGGGACGGTGTTTGTACATCGGCATCGCGCGCAACGCGGACGGCATGGCTGAGTTGAATCGTTTTTTGAGTTGGCACCGCACATCGGGCACCCCACTGCCCGAGGAGGCGCCAATATTTGAGCACGCCTTTATAATCTATCCTTTTGAGAGAACCTTAGAGGCGCGATTCAAGCGAAAATTGGGCGAGCACGAGTACATTGGGGTAAGGCCGGAGCAGTTACAAAAGTTGCGGTTTTCGCCTTGGAAGGGCGTACACAAAAAGTTGGTGGCCTTGTGCACGGCCACATTTCGCAACAGCACCGACCAGGGTACACATCGGTTGATGCGTTGCATTGCGAACAACTGTTTGTTAAGCAAATTGCCCGAGGGCGAGGCGGCGGGCATGGAAGCAAAAATCTTAAGCACGGAAGAGATATTGCAGCGTTATGCAGATGCCCCACTGTTGGTGAGCAACACCTTGGCATTGTTAGAGCAGTGTGAGTATAGGCCTGAATTTGGATGCAACCAAAACAAGAAGACCTTCACGGGGGATGCG
>JBEIRK010000188.1:0-3597 GCA_040376005.1 Flavobacteriales bacterium | reverse complement strand
ATACTGAATGGTAATGGCGTTTGCTGCCCACACCCATATGCCTCCAGGTCCGCCACAAGCGGAATTTGCAGTACCTGTTTGATAGGCCACACAACGTTCAATAAGGCTGGAATCAATCTGTGACAATACGATACCGCTGCCTTTATGAGATGAGGCTGCATATCCTGTAATATTATATATTTCTGTGTTGCGAATACTGAAATTCTTATGATGGTAAAAATTCGTATTTTGATTGTCATAAGCAAAGCTCACAATTCCATTTTCTCTGCAATCATGCACTTTGCACTGGTCAATCACCACATCCTTATAACCTGCCTTCACATTAACATCCCAATTGGAATAAAAGCGAATACCACAATACCCAAAGCCACTTACTTCACAATTTTCAATGTGAATATTGCTTAAATAACCTGAAGTATTTGTCGTAAAAAACAACATCCCATCTATGTCTTTTTGGGTCCCATTTCCCGGACCTATAAATCGGAGATTTCGAATGTGAATGCCTTGCGTATTTGTTGCTTTAAATCCGCATTTTGAAGTCAGTGTTGTGTTGATTGTGGCCATACCTGTGCCATAGGTAGTAAGCACAAGCGGCTTGGAGGAAGCATTTCCGTCGGTATTGTCAAATTCTAAATTCCCAGTAAAGGATTTTCCTCCTTCAAAAACCACAGTATCACCAGGGTTGAATTTCTTTGTATTTACCTTATCCAAACTGGTCCATGCAGTGGCAATACTCAATCCATCCGTATTATTTCCTGTTGTATTTACATAATATTTTTTAGGCGTAATTTGTGCAACACTTCCATCATTAAATAATTCAGCCAAGCCTTGTGCGTACCAACGTGCCAAATAATCATTGGGATGCAGTGAATTGGAATGGCAATGGGTTGCGCCTTTGCGCTTGTAAATGGTATCACTCAAGGTAGTCATATCAAACACAGCAATGCCCGATGCTTCCAAACTTTTTAATTGCGATAAAAATCCATACATCAACACATCTCCATTGGAAGGCGCACCTTGTGAATTCACATCTGGCAGCATATTCCCTATCAGAATAAATTCCGTATTGGGATTTGCCGTTTTTATTTTATTGATACAAGACTGCATACTGGCCTTAAATGCCGCATTGCTGGTGGTTCCCCAAATGTCATTCATACCCATATCCAAGAGCACCAAATCCGGCACATTGGGCACAACCATACTTTCGCAATATTGGTCAATCCAGGCTACCATTTTACCCCCACAAGAACCATTAATCATGGTAATATCTGAGCCAAATTTGGCTTCCAAGGCATTCTCCAGGAGGTCTACATAACTGTGCATGTAGGGCTTGGTGGGTGTAAAGTTCTTGTCGTCGCCTGCAAATCCACTTACATTGAGGCCCGCAGTAATACTCATGCCATAGGCTTGAATGGTTACTGCCTGTCCCGCTTTCAATTTGGCCATGGTCTTGGGCAATTTATCGCCCTTATATCCCAACAAAGAAGAGGCTTTCCAATTGCTCCTATCCGGAATATAAGTTACACAGGTCCAGGATGTGGCTTTGGTATTCATCAAGCCATTGGATTGTCCATTGCCTTTTTTGCCCGCAACGATAGACACGGAAGCAGACACCTTTGCGGTGAGTTGTTTGATTACATTGCCTGTAACACTGTAATCTGTGTTTTGCGCAAAGGTTTGCGAAAAATCGTAATTGGTCACCGACACGATTTTCTGCGGGGTAAACATCAGTTTTGCTGTGCTATTTACCCCATTGAGCAACACCAATTCATTAAACACGGTATCGGATTTCCAAAAGGGTTGTAGATACTGCGGAATATTGCAGGTAGGCGCATTGGATGTGTAATTCGGGAATTCGTAGTAGCCGCCATTGGAGGGAGTTACCACTACCCATGCTGCTTTTGCCGGAGTGGCGGACCATCCTGCCTCAACGGCATCAACCGAAAGGAGCAGGTTGTTATTGGCGTCATAAAATTTACAGCTGCCGCCTGCATAATAAATGATGTTGGGTTTGGCGGCTACTGCGCCTGCTGGGGGTTGTGCCTGAGATGTTGCTGCGAACAACAACAAGAACATGAGAGTAAGTTGTTTTGCCATAGAAGTGTTATTAGGTTTTCACCGAATTCCTCATGCTCCTAAGCTGAGCATCTGCAGGGAAATCGCAAACGGGATGTTGCTTTTTGGAGGAGATGCACCAAAAGGGAAATAAGAAGTCCGATTTATACAAAAATAATAAAGGGCAATGAAAATTCAATAAGAAACAACTCTTAAATAGTTGAGAGTGGTTCTTACCCAAGGGTGAGGGTGTAATCACCCGTTTTGGTGTATTCACCAAAACCGTAGAGACGTGATGCCTCGCGTCTCAGAATTTACCGTTGGAAGGGCTCCGGAGCCCCCGGGCTCCCCTGGTTCGGTCTTTGTGAAGCGCACTGCAGCGCTATCTGCTGTTTCTCGACGCTGCGCGCACGAAATCCGCCTGCCCCTTGCCGCGGTTTTGCTACGCTTTCCATCCGCAAAGGACGGGCCTAACCAAGATAATTATGTTTTAATCTGAAAGACTGCATTTAATCCGCTGTGCATCAGTTGTTAGACAATTCTCGCATTACTTGCCCTGTAAGGGCACACACAGCCGTGGGCAACGCCCACGGATTGTGATATAACGAAATACGGTTTGGCCGCGAGGCAGGCTCAGCGGTGGACAAACCCCTATCCCCAATCAAAATAATTAAATGCGCAGGTTAGCGGCTGCTGAAGAACCTAGTAGCGTCCGCGGAGTTTGCCTTGGATATACACGCTGGCTAGCAATACCACAATACCGACAATGGTGATAATCTGTCCTTGACGGCGGTCTTTTTCAGCATACACATACACCCGTTCTCCGTTGGGTAAGGTCTTTTTCATGGTCCACAAATTCAGACCCACGGCGATACCGATTGCACCTCCCAAAAAGGCGGATAGATATCCTAAAACTACCAAAGTTTGATTGGGCTTTGCCTTTTCCAGCAGCTCCGTTTTGCGCTTCTGTTGAAAGGTTGCTTCCAATTCACTGGTGATGGGAATTCCTCGATCATTTAGGATTCTTTTTGCCAAATGAAAATCATATTCACTCCAATTATCCGGCTCTGTAATGATTTCTAACAACTCCTGATTCTCAAATCCAAATAGGTAATGGTCGGGATCTGCATCCTTAACCAAGCCTGCGGCGTAGGCACCCAACAGGGCATTGGCACGTTCAAAATCCTCAGGTTTAATTTTCAGCAGAATATTAAATTTAGAATCCTGACCAATAAAAAAATCCGAAACCGCCCTTGAACCGTCTTCAATCTCATATGAAATTTGTTCTGCCTCCAATAAAGGCACAATCTCCTGGGTCTCCTCCAGCGTTTGGTATTTTCTATAGGTTATTAGTTTCGACATTGGGTTTTGTTAATGCTATTCGGTATGAAAATCAGGCTATCGTTATAAATATTATACTCAAATATCCCAAAACGAAATTCATCAATTTACCTCAACAATAAATACAAAGTCCTTTAATATTTTGACTTGTTCGGATAGACTTTTGCTTGCGATACTATTTGCGGTTGGCAACTTTGGCGT
>JBEIRK010000071.1:0-13866 GCA_040376005.1 Flavobacteriales bacterium | reverse complement strand
TATTTATGCCAACAACCTATTGATTCCCATTATGGGTTTGAATGGTGCTGCTATCGCCACTGCCCTGACTTGGTTGGTCGGTGCAGCGGTTACAGGTATCCTGATATATGGAATGTACGGAATGAATCCGTACAACTTGCGTGTGTTTAAAGTGTTACTCTTGTTTGCAGCCCTATTCTTGGCAAGCGAATACTTGCACATCACCGGACATATGTTTATAACCGCTGCGCTAAAAACGCTAGTTCTCGGGGGTGGGGCAATGACCTGTATTTACGTCTTTAACCTCAGCGATGATATTAAGAGCATGGTGCAAAAAGGCCTAGCCAGATTGCGCCGATAAGCAGAAATTTCTTACATATTGTAGATTTCGTGCTTGTACCCCGCCAGGTTTTCAGGGACGCTGAACCATTCAATGGTTTGTTTCAATCCCTGTTCTAAGCTTGTGTCAGGGGCCCAACCTGTATGCTCTTTGAGTTTCTTATTGCAACCGAGTAAGCGGAACACCTCGCTGTTTTGAGGTCTTAACCGTTGCGCATCTCCAATGATTTCTATTTGATTGCCGGCCAAGTTGCCAATGAGCTCCGCCAAATCACCTACCGATATTTCGCGGCCTGTAGCGATATTTACTTCATGGCCAATGAGGCTATCGGTTGTAGCGATTCTTTCAAATGCAGCTGCAGTATCTTTCACAAAAACCAAATCTCGGGTAGGAGTAGTGTCGCCCAATTTTATCTGGGTTTCTCCATTTAGCACCTGACTAATGATGGTTGGTATTACAGCTCTTGCGCTTTGGCGCGGGCCATAGGTGTTGAAGGGACGCACGATGACAACAGGCATTTCAAAACTCCTATAAAAGCTATCCGCTATTGCATCGGCACCAATTTTAGTTGCCGAATAGGGCGACTGACCTTGCTTGGGGTGCAATTCTGTAATTGGAACAAACTGGGCAGTTCCGTATACCTCGCTTGTGCTGGTACAAAGCACTCGTTTTACGCCGAGGCGTTTTGCGGCTTGAAGCACATTTAGGGTGCCTTTTACATTGGTGTCCACATAGCTGTCGGGTGAATGATAGCTATAGGGAATGGCAATCAAAGCAGCAAGGTGCATAACAACTGTGCAACCTTCCATGGCTGTTGCCACCCCGTTGGGGTCGCGGATATCGCCAGAGAAGATTTCTAATTTGGACTTTTTCTCTTTGGGTAAGGTGTCCAACCAACCCCAGGAGTTGAAAGAGTTATAATATACAAATGCTTTTACTTGATATCCTTGGTCTATAAGGTGTTCTACCAAATGGCTGCCAATGAAACCATCGGCACCTGTAACCAGTATTTTCTCTTGTTTTAAATCCAAAGCCATGCGTGGGGCAAAGTTACTTTATTTCAAGGCATTCGGCCACTTGCGTTCAAAAGCGTCTACAAAGCTGCCATGGGTGGCATTGTAGATATTCGCATTTCTGCGGTCGGCATAGCTTCTGAGGCGATGGTATGCGTAAAATGCCTTCGTGATGCTTTTGAAAAACTGATCCATACGCACGGGCGCAGGATTCCCATTTTTATCGGCAGAGGTAAGGGGTACGATTTTCTTTTCTACCTCATAAAAGTGGTCGTCTGCCATATGGAGTATGTTGTCGTCACTGACACGCAGATTGAGGTGGAAATTGCTGTCAATGCCAGTGAGGTAGGTTTCTTCGAAGCCCGCATTGATGGCTAGAAAAATACAAGCATTGATTACATTCTGGCATTGCGGGCTGGCCCAGCCCTTGGTGTACATGATATTCTCCACCCACTCAAAACCCTTGAAAACCGTGTAGTTCCAAATCACCACATTCATTTTCTTCTCTTTGGCTTTTTTCACCGGCCAGGTATGTTGATAAATCTGCGGAACAAATAGGGTTATGGGATGGCTGCTGCTTAACAATGCATCCCAAGTGCGGTTCACTTGTTTTTGGGTTTGAATATAGCCAGGGTTGTTTTTCGTCCTTGGATGGCTTTCAGGATTGTTGTAATGCGATTCATCAAAATTGAAAAAAGCATGGTCTGCCATCACATAGTATTTTGGCTTGAATCTATCGAACACAGGTTCGGCTGCCAGCATATTTACTGCCATAAACTCATAGCCTTCAAAGGCGCTTGGGTCTTGTTCAAAAACTTTTTTAGCAGAAGGACCATTCCCAATAACGATGAGTTTCTTATCCTGGGTTTTGAAAGGTGTTAGGAAAAGTTTACTCTTGATCAGTACTTTTCCTATGGATAGGGCTGTGTTCCAGCTGCGGTACAACATGACTTAAATAAATCTTTTCTTTTCTATGAGGTATTCTGCGAGGTCCCAATCTTCAGGAGTATCCAAGTCTACGCCATAGATGGGATCCACTACATATTTCATTACCGATTGGAATTCATGCACTTCTTTGGTCATGAGTGTAGGAATGTGCATCACGTACACACTGCCATTCAACGCGTATACTGGCGGGCAGTCTTGTCTGCGGGTATAGGGTGAGGGGATAGCCCGGTGAATAAACCCATCTTGATTCTCAGCATACAAATTGTAATACGGGTTCAAATTGGGCATATAGGCCGTGAGTACCATCTCTGGTTTGTGTTTCTCAAAAACTTCCAAGCAGCCAATAATATGCTCTTTCTTGCGAAAAGGGCTTGTGGGTTGCAGTTGGATTAAGGTGTCGTACTCGATTCCGAGTTGGCGGTAGTGGTTTATGGCATGCAAAATAGCACTGCGGGAGGTGCTGGTATCGGTGCTAAGTTCTTCGGGCCTGACGAAAGGAACTGAAAGGCCGTAGGTATGCGTAGCCAGGTCTATGATTTCTTGGCTGTTGGTGGTAATGCAAATATCCTCTGGGGCACTTACTTCCAAAGCAGCTTCAATACTCCATGCGATCAGGGGTTTCCCGCCGAGCAGTTTCCAGTTTTTTCCAGGAATGCCTTTGCTATCTCTGCGTGCCGCAATAATGGTAAGAGTACGCATGGTTAAAATAGGTCCAGGTATTGAATGTCTTCCGATGCTTTATGGTATTCCTCGATGGATCCAATGTCGGACCAGTAGCCAAGAATTGGGAATTGCACCACCTTGTTTTGTTTGGCGATGAGGGCGTCTACAAAATCGGTGGCGTTATAAAACCCTTGTTTGGGTATTTCACCGATATATGCGCTTTGAAACAAATAAAACCCTGCGTTAGAGTAATAGGTATAGGTGGGTTTTTCACTCAGTCCAGTGATTTGGTTTTCCTGCAATTCTACAACTGCAAATGGGATATTTACGCGGTAGGGTATGGTAGCCATGCACAAGGCGGCATTGCCATTTTGGTAGGCATTGTACATTTCTTCTAGGTCAATATTTGAGAGCAGGTCTGCATTGAATAGGAGAATATCTTGTTGTACAGTTTTTTGCGCCAGTTCAGAGAGGGCGCCCATAGTGCCACGGGGTTCATTTTCTTCGATATAATGAATGGTGCAACCCAGGTTTTTGCCATCACCAAAATGGTTCATGATTTGGTCTTTCAGGTAATTTACGGCGAGGTAAATATCTTGAATACCATAAGAGATGAGCCGGCGAATATTGATTTCCAAAATGGGCATCCCGTTTAGGGGAAGCATGGGCTTGGGTGTTTGAATGGTAAGTGGGCGGAGGCGGTTTCCAAAACCACCGGCCATGATGACGGCAGTAACAGGCAGGTAGCTTTTTAAACGATTGAGGTCTAGAATACGAACCAGTCTTTGTTGGGCATCGAGCACGGGGATTACAGAAATTCCGAGGGCTTTCCATTGTGGAATTTCGGCAACCACATTGGCGTCGGGCGAAATATGTTTAAAGGCCTGAAAGCTGCACGCTGCGCAGGGTTGATCGAGGGTCGTGCCTTTCAGCAGGGCACGGCGAATATCGCCATCGGTGAGAGAGCCTGTGACTTGTTGTTCTGAATTGAGCAAAAAAAGCGTGCGCAATTGACCCGGTTGGCCGAGTTTTTCCATCGCTTCGGCAAGCGAAGCCTGGTCAGAGATGGTGTGCAATTCCTTGTCCGGATGCATTTGGCCTGCAAATTAGGGAAAAAAATGATAAGAGAGGGGAGGGATTGGAATTCAGATACTAAGATTCTAAATTCCCAGATATTGATATATGTGTCGCATTGTTTTTTCAGCCGCATTGCCATTCCCGTATATATTTTCAATTTGCAACAGGTTTAGTTGTGAAGCCTTCTGAACGGATTGGACAATACTGTCGCAGTCAATAGGTGAATTTATAATGTTGGGTGTAATAATTCTCCCGGCCTGTCTATCTCCTAAGTTTACAACCTTTGTGGGGAAATAGGCGGCCTCTACAAATCCGCTAGAAGTGTTTCCAAGCATTAAGGCGCAATGCTTAATGGCTGCAAGGTATTTGACAGTGCCAAGGTTCTCACTGGTGAAAACATGGTCATTGGATTCGCTGAGTGCTTCAAATGAATCTCGAATAACCTGACTGCTCGTATCTGCATTCGGCATGGTTATGAGAAAATTATATTGATTTAATTTTTCAATAGCTAAGCACAATTCTTCTGCAAAAAATTTGTTTTTTTCAAAGGCAATTGTTTCCGGATGAAAGGTGGTTAGGATAAATTCTTTATCTGAATTCATTCCTAAAGAATGCAGAAAATCTGCTTTTGATGGCAACTCAATTTGATTGAAATTGTCATAACTCAGTGAGCCAATATTATAAATGTTATGGGAATCACCCATTAATTCAATCAGCCGGTTTTTATACTGTTCGCATGAAGTAAAATGCAATTTGCTGAAGTGGCTGATAGCATGTCTGAGACTATTGTCAATGGCGCCAAGCGTAGTCTCTCCACCATACAAATGGGCAAAATTGATATTGAAAGGCACTCCAGATGCCACGGCAGCAAACATTTCAAATCTATCCCCCAAACAAATGACCAAATCGAAGTGCTGTGATTGCCATATTTGGCCAAATTGTAGGATCGTATTTCCAATATAATTTGAAATATCTATTGGAGAATCACCGCTGAAATTAGATGTGATTTTAAAATTAATTTCAAAACCATCATTTATTATATTTTGAAAAGTATTTCCGTATTTTTCTGAAAAATGACTTCCAAATGCGATAATATTGAGCTCGAAATTTTCGTCCTCATGTATTTTCTTTATGAGGGGGTAATATATGCTGTAGTCGGCTCTAGAACTGGTTAATATGGCAATTCTTTTTCTCATGAAAAATCAGAAGTGCTTAACATTTCATCAGTTTGGATATCTCTATTCGCTTTCTTTCCGATAATGGATTGAATGTCAAATGGACTTATTCCATTCCCAGGCCTTTTCATTATTAAATCATCAACTGTAATAATGGAATCTTTATTAATTGATTTTGCAGCATGAATGCTTCTGCGTGCAATATTCCTTGTAGGTATTTCTCCTCCCAAAGCCGTTTTAATTCCATTCCCAAATGCTTTTTCAATATTTCGAATGCATTGAATTAAATACGATAATTCTTCTGTATTTAATGATGCAATATGGTCTGGACCTGGCAAGGTTTTATCGAGTGTGAAATGCTTTTCAATAATTCGGGCACCCATTGCTACTGCTGCTATAGATGCCTCGATTCCAACTGAGTGGTCGCTGTAGCCAACATTGCAGCCAATTTCTTGATGAATGCTATGTATGGCATTTAGATTTAAATCTTCCATTTTGGCAGGATAATCTGAGGTGCAATGTAAAACTGAAATATCTTCACGCTTAGTGCCTGCAAGAACGAGTGTTTCAACGGCACGCGCAATTTCCCACATCTCACTCATTCCAGTGCTTATGATTACCTGTTGCTGAAATGAACCGATATGCTCCAAATAAGGCAAGTTGGTGATTTCTCCTGAGGGTATTTTCCAAATATCCTGACCAATAGATTTCAGTAAATCAATGCTTTTATGATCAAATGGTGTGCTTAAGAATTTGATATTGACTTCTTCTTCGCAATATTTTTTTAAATCAGCATATGCTTCAAGAGGTAGGTGGATCTTTTTTGCCATCTCAAGTTGACTTTCCTCGGCTCCTGTATTCGTAATTTGGTACTCTGCTTTTGGCGCACTTAAACTCATAACCAACTCAGGAACTGCGGTTTGGTATTTCACAATGTCAGCTCCAGCTTTTTTGGCAGCAACCGCCATTTGACAGGCCATTTCATAACTACCATTGTGGTTTACACCCGCCTCAGCGATAATAAGTACAGGTTTCATTTCTTGTCTTTTTGTGCTACAATTTCCATGGTTTTATCCCAATCACTATGGCTTATGGCACGGTCATCTATCCATAAGTCTCCCACGGGTTTTCCCATAAATAACTGATGGAATTTAATGCCATGGGTCTGAAGCCAATGTTGGGTCATTTCCCATTCTGCCCAAGTTCTGGCAGTGTAAATGATAATGGTGTGCCCCTTTTCATACAAGGCATTAATGCTCTCTTTTGCGCCGGGTTTAATGCTGGCCAAAGCGCGGCTGAACTGGCGTTCCTCCGTGCAAATGGTGCCGTCCATATCAATGATGATTTGCATGTATAAATAGTTCTTGAAATTTTCGAATCATGAGAAGTCCTCTTTCCCAATTGTTGTTCTCTTCGGTTTGTTTTTTGTGTAGGTCTGCAATTACAGTGCTTGCAATATCTATTCCTGCGCCGTAACTGGTAACAACACCTCCGCCGAAGCGCGGATTTACTTCCATAAAATAAATCTCTCCGCTTTCTATATCTTCGAGAAACTGCAGGGTAATGGCTCCGGTTAAACCGGATTTTTCAATAATGGTCCTGCTCAATATTTCTATTTTCGGATGGGATAAGGTTTGTGATTTTATAGCCTCGCCTCCTTGTGTTTCAATGCGCAGTCGCGGAACGAGGTAGTTGATATTTCCATATGAAATACTCTTGTATGCGTCAACGGTATATTCACGTGCTTTGATAAAATTCTGAATTACGAATTCTTCGATATTATGGCTTTTCTTAAAGGCTGCAAACGCCTCTGCATTGTGCAATATTTCTATACCCTTACTGGCTGAGCCTTTGTCGGGTTTTGCGATTATTGGAAAATTATCTGGAAGCGCTTTAGCATATTGAATTTCATTTTCATCACACCACTGTTGGGTTTTTATTTTACTAAAAAAAGTAGTGCAAATAGACATGGGTGAAACAGGAGCAAAAGCGCCATCCACTTGGGCGCAAATTTCAATTGCTGGATCTACAAAGGGTAAAATAATATCTATTTTCTTTTGTACAATAATCTCCTGTATGTGTTCTAAACACGCATTCCATTTTCTCCCAATAATAATATTGGCTACCTCTCTCAGTGGCACATTGGCATCCAATTCATAGCCATAAATGGTAACGTCTGTATTGTTTTTCTGTCCCCATTCTAGAAAGTAACTTGCCAGTGAAACGCGTTTTCCACCGCCTAAAAACAAAATATTCAATTCACTGCTCATCTGACGCCACTGGGGATATTTACAATTCTATCTTCAAGCCATTGTGCGTTGGTGTTTTCAAAAACAAAACAGTTGGCAAATGCTGGCATTTTTTCCATAAGGGTCCAAGCCGGTCGGGTCATAACACCATGGTCATTGCTGTATTTTAAAAACGCATCCCGGTCATCTCTATCGCGCATGAGTAGGGCATTTAACCAATGGTTTGCAATGGTATTGGGCAATGGTTTCATCATGTCTACCTGAAGGTCTGTAAACAGCTGTGTATAATACGCCGCTGTTTCTGCTTTATCTCCGAGGAAGGTATTTAGCTGTTCCAATTGTGCGAGCAATAGCGCTGCATTTAGGTTGGGGAGCCTGTAGTTATAACCCACTTCGTCATGAAAGAATTCCCATGCGTGCGGCACTTTTGCAGTGGTTGTGATGTGTTTGGCATGTTTGGCAATATCCTCGCGGTCGGTGAGAATGGCTCCGCCACCGCCACAGGTTATGGTTTTGTTGCCATTAAAACTCAAGACTCCTAAGGCGCCAAATCTACCACTGTGTTTGCCATGGGCATAACTCCCTATGCTCTCGGCAGAATCTTCTACTAGGGTAATGTTCCACTCTTGGCAGAGTGCAGCAATGGCTTCTATTCTGCATACCAAACCAAAGGTGTGCATGGGCACACAGGCCTGAATGATGCGTCCTGTTTTCTTATTTCTGCATTGCCCATCTGCGGTTTTTTCTCCAAATTCTTGAAGAAATCGGTTGAGACTGTCTGGGCTTAGTCCACCAGTATCCTTGTCTACATCCACAAAAACGGGAACGGCACCACAGTAAAGTATGGAATTTCCAGTAGCTACAAATGAGAGGGATTGGGTGATTACTTCCGTTCCATAGGTAACACCTGCGAGCACTAGCGCGGCATGCAGTGCCAATGTCCCGTTTCCGGTGGCTATGGCATATTTTGCACCCGTGATTTCCGCAAGCTTTCTTTCTACCTCGTTTACATAGGCCCCAACAGACGAAACAAAGGTGGAGTCAATGGTGTCATTGAGGTATTGTTTCTCATTTCCTCGAAACACAGGCACATGCAAGGGTATGGTGCCCTCTATGTGGCTGTAATGTTGGCGGATACCGTTAACTATATTCTCGTATCGTGCAGTGTTCTGACTCAACATAATCCTACACTGCGAAGGTACTCTTTTCTAACGAAGCAGATGAAATGTTCCCTCGTAAATATTGTGATGTCCGTCAGAACTCCTTAAATCGGCCACAACCACATACACGCCGCCCTGGCAGGGGAGTCCCATATACATTCCATCCCAACCCTCGTTGAGGTTTTCGCTTTCATAGAGTTTTTCGCCCCAGCGGCTGTAAATGCGGATAATGGCACTTTGGTAATTTCCCGCTTCTATTCTGTAGCGGCTGTTTAATCCTTGGGGGCAAAAAGCGGAAGGCGCATGAAAGTAGAATTTATTCACCACATATACGGTCTTCATCACAGAGTCTCTGCAGTTTTTATCTGAAATGACGAGGAGTTTAATGCGGTAACTATTGGTGTCTTTGGGCGCCTCAAACTGTGGGTTTTTCTGGTTGCTCACTTGAGTAAAACCCTTGTTATCGGAGAAGTTCCACTGGGATAAGTATGTTCCGTTAGGAAATATTGAAAGGTTTAAGCTGCTTGTATTGGTAAAGGTAAAAAGTGAATTGGGCAAGGTTTGCACAGCAGAGGGTGTAATATCAAATTCTGCGACAGGCGTTGGATAAATATGAATGGCCCCCAATTTGTTAATTTGTTTCGAGCAACTGCTGCGTGTGTCGGTTATTCGCAAAGCGAGATTGAAAATTCCTGAATTTGGGAAACTGTCGTTGAAGCTTATCCCATTTTGAGTGCTTCCAGGGCTCAATGTCCAATTGTATTGCAAATGTTGCGGAGGTATTCCGGATAATTCTGAACCCTTAAGGATTGCGCGTGCAGGTTGACAAACTCTTATGCTATCCGATATGAAGGGTATTGGTTCTTTGAAGTATAACACCATTATTGTATCCATAGCTGCTGGACATGGGTCCTGGTATGCAGGTGTCGTGCGAACTTGCAGCCATGCGCGACCTGAAGCGAAGTCTGTGTTTCCTCCAGTGTATGTGCTTGTTGAGCCCGAATAATTACTCAGTGTTCCATCCGAGGGCGGCAATACAAGCCAATTTATTGTCGTTGTTGCACTCGCTGTGACATTTAGGTAGGCAGGCGATTTTTCACAAAGTCTCTGAGTATCTCCACCGGTTATTGTTATTGTGGGGGTATTCCGCACAAGGACCTCGAAGTTCACCGTGTCTTTGCAGCCCAAGGGCGAAGTATATATGCCTGTAACCAGCCGAGGATAACTAAAAATGCTGTCGCTGCTGCGGTTTACATTAATTGTATTGCCAGATACCAAACTTCCTGTCCAGGTCCAATTCCCTCCTGTAACAGAAGTAGAGTCTATAAACAATAACAGCGGTTTGATTTTTTCAGAAGCACAAATCCTTTGAGTATCCTTGGCGTATGCGGTTACAATGGGCTCATTGCGCAGCGTAATGGTTGTACTATCCTTACTACCGCAGTTGCTGGTGATAAGAATCTGCCAAGTTCCCCCGGGCCAATTTAGATTCATAAACTGGCCAGAAACAAGTGAATAATTACTCACATTGGGATGGTTCCTATTTCCATTGAAAGCAATTATTTTATAACTGGCGCCTATGGGTTGACTGCCGTTGACAGTAAAACTAGATTCAACATTATATTGACCTTGAGATCTGCAAAGACTTTTGGCTGATTTCACAATTACGCATGTGGATTTAGGTAATGAAACACAGCGTATTTTTTTAAAACCCAAGCTGTCCATCATGTCGTCAGCCAATGCCTCAACTCTGCATGCAGCAAGCCAAGGATAGTTGGCTACAGGGCCAATATTTACAGCTGAGGGATATACTCTCTGAAAGCCAGTCCCTTTGTCGATTGAGAATTCAGCCAGTCGAAAGAATCCATTGGCTGTATCAAAGGTGGCTCTCATCTTGTACCATTGGCCATTCATTGCTAAATTGTGATTGGTCAGGGGTTTGATTACTGTGTCTGCTGTGAATTCATCTTTGGCATCAACCAATAGTGCTGAGAAAGGCCGAGCCCCGAGACGAATTCCTTGAAAGGCTTTTACATCCCCAGATATCCAACTGGGATACCATGAATAATCTTTTGGCACAATGGCTAGATAATTTTCATTATACATTGGCGCATCTTGCCGATTGTAAAAATCTGCTTGGACGGTCAGGGGGCCTTCAAAAACATTGAACACCTGTTTGATGATGGCGCAAGCGGAGTGCTGTGCATCTGGTGTTGGGGAGTCGCCACCGAAATATACAGTATTTCTGCCGCCGGAAGTACTAAGGCATTGATTTGAATTCGAGAAAAAGGAATCGTTTTTAGCTACAGATTCAATTCCTATGGCAGTGCTGACCTTGGAGAAATCAATACCTGTGATGTTGCCACTTGGTGGTATAGGCCATCGGGTAGCATACTTCTTCGTCATGTCATACACCACAGAGTCCTCCACCACGCATCCTGCGCAGCGCTTTTTAATACTCACCAAATCGGAAACCATGTCATCCACTCCGGAAACGAGCACCACACTGTCAAGCCAACCCATTTGTAGCGCATTGCCTATGCGAATCATCGAGCCTAAGGGTTCTTTTTTGGTGCCATCATTAAGGCTGCCAGACACCATGTACAGCTGGTTGCTAATGATTTGAAATGTAACCTCCATGGTGTACCATTTGCTGTAATCCAAGGACATGAATGCTGGTCCTTTGATCATTCGGCCTGAGGAATCTGTGGAACTATAGTCTAAGAGTAGGGAAGTTGAGTTTGCCGCATTGCTGATGAATACGATGCCCTGGCGGCCGAGATGGTTTCCTGTATTATTCGGGTCGCAATCTAAGGGTGCATAGTACACATAGTTGGCAGGGGCGATACCCAAATACGATTCATTATAGTCTGTGTGGCCGCTGCGGTTGTAATAGGTGCCTCGAATGGTCAAGGGTCCAGTGAACAGGTTATGGATTTTAGTCGCCAATATCTGGGTGTTCGCATACCCGTTGGTACCATCGTCGCCCCCAAAGAAAACATTGTTTTTAGACGGTGCTGAACCGTACACGGCTGTTGAGTTAGTAGCCAATGCGGGATTGCTTGATCTTCCTTCAGAATACAAGGGTTTTGATATGCTTCCTGCAGCAGTTCGAGGCAAAAAGGACATGCCTGGAAAAGCAGTAATACTCAGGTTGCTCGAGTTTAAGGTGTAGAATGTGGAATCTGATACATCGCACTGCCCATGAAGGTGCTGCATAAATGAACCCAAAAACAGAGAATAGAGTAATAATTGAAATTTCGGCCTCATAAACCAATAGTATAAATGGAATAGATATTTCAAAAATAAGCGATTCTTTTGATATTGTTGTTATGCTTTTTGTCATAGTTTGATGGGCCTTCGTAAAAGCATCTCTAAGGACCAATGCACAAAAAAAATTTCATGATGCCGAGTGGAGTTGCTTTCTTTGCATTTGAAATTTACTCCATGTTGAATCTCATCATCTTCGGACCTCCAGGTGCAGGTAAAGGCACACAAAGCGAAAAGATTATTGAAACTTACCAGTTGAAACACATTTCAACCGGTGATTTGCTCCGTGCAGAACGCGCTGCAGGAACCGAACTCGGAATTCAAGCCAATGAATATATTGCCAAAGGAGAATTGGTTCCGGACGCAGTTGTTATCGGTATGGTGCGAAGCTTTATCGCCGGACAGCCCGATGCTGCAGGATTTATTTTTGATGGTTTCCCAAGAACCGTGGCGCAGGCGGAAGCCCTAGATGCCATGTTGGTTGAATTCAATACAGGAGTGCACATTGTGCTCGGGTTGGCAGTGGATGAAGATGAACTCGTGAAACGATTGATGTTGCGCGGTCAAACTTCAGGTCGTACGGACGATCAAGATGAGAATACCATTCGTAACCGTTTCCGCGAGTACCAAACCAAAACCCTTCCCTTGGCTGACTTTTATACCCATCAAGGGAAATACAATGCGGTGCAGGGTATTGGTGAGGTGCAGGAAATTTTCTATGCACTTTGTTCGCATATTGACCAACACCAGCAATCATGAAAATAGGCAATCTCATTTGGGTTATTGTGGCCCTCGCTATAGCTCCATCTGCTTGGCTTGTTTCTCAAGGTTTTAAACGCACCCCAGCAGGCGAGTATATCGCGGTAACGGGAATGGCTGAGGTGGATTTTAACAGTGATCTTATTGTTTGGTCGGCCAATTTTACCAGACAAAGTATGGACCAAAAAGATGCCTTTCAGCAGATAAAAAGTGATCAGAAGAAGGTAGAATCTTTTCTTAAAACCCAAGGGGTGAAGTCTTCGGAAATTATTTTTGGGACGGTGAGTATTGAGAAACAGTTTGATTACCATTACGAAAATGGCGCGAGCAACCGCGTGTTTGAAGGATATTTGGTTTCGCAAAGCGTAACCGTAAAATCCTCTCGGGTAGAAGAGGTGGAGGAAATTAGCCGCGAAAGTATGTCGCTGGTGGAAGCCGGTGTGGAGTTTAATAGCCAAAGTCCTTACTTCTACTATACCAAATTGGCAGATTTGAAAATTGACCTTATTGAAAAAGCGACCAAAGACGCCAGGTTGCGCGCTGAAAAAATTGCAAAAGCGGCCGGAAGTGCATTGGGTGCGCTGAAGTCTTCGGATCTGGGTGTGTTTCAAATCACAGGCCAATACGAAAATGAAGAATACAGCTGGGGCGGTGTGTTTAACACCCGTTCTAAACTTAAAACGGCCCGTGTCACTGTGACCTGTCGCTACAAGCCCGATTAATATAGTTTTGGTAAAACCAGTCTGGATATTCTTAGATTTAGACAATACCCTTTGGGATTTTGAGGCCAATGCAGAAGAGGCCTTGGGTGAGTTGTTTCACCGCCACCACCTGCATGTCAAAAGCAGTTTTAAAGTGCATGAGTTTATTGCTACCTATAAGCAAATCAATGCGGCATATTGGAAACGGTATGAACGCGGTGAAATTGATAAAGACCTACTCAGAACTGGCAGGTTTACCGATACGTTCTTAGAAATGGGTTTGCCCAAAGAGGAGCACCCTGAAAATATTTGGCAAGAGTACCTGGATATTTGTCCTGTTATGACCCGCCTCTTGCCTTGGGCTATGGGATTCCTGGATTTGATTCAGGAGCATTGCCGCATGGCAATAATCACCAACGGATTTGCCAAAACACAACAACTAAAAATTCAACATTCGGGTATTGCACCCTATGCTGCGTTTATGCTCACAAGTGAGGAGACCGGCCTTGCAAAGCCCGATGTAGGTATATTT
>JBEIRK010000217.1:0-2410 GCA_040376005.1 Flavobacteriales bacterium | reverse complement strand
ATCGCGGACAAAGCAGGCATAAAGGCTGTGGTACAGCCTGGTGGCAGCATAAAGGACAAGGAGAGCATAGACTACTGCAATGACAACGGATTGGCTATGGTTATCACTGGAATTCGCCATTTTAAACACTAAAAAATCTTAAGAATGTACGCATTCCTGCGCAGCATATTGTTTTTATTTCCGGCGGAAAAAGCCCATTACCTAGCCATGGATTTGTTTTCCTTGGCAATGAAGGTGCCCGGAATAAGCCAACTGCTTCGCAATAGCTTTAAAAGCCCACAACAACGGCCTAGCTTTTTACTGGGCATGCATTTCCCCAACCGTATTGGATTGGCCGCCGGATTTGATAAAGATGCACGGTGGCTGCCGTTACTGAAAGAATTGGGATTTGGACATGTGGAGGTTGGAACTGTAACCCCTCGCCCGCAGCCTGGGAATCCAAAACCCCGCTTGTTTCGATTAAAAAAAGACAAAGCACTCATCAATAGGATGGGCTTTAACAATGAAGGTGTAGATGCCATGGTGCGCAGGTTAGAGAACAGACCTAGTGGACTGATTGTTGGTGGAAATATTGGAAAGAACAAGGACACTCCGAATGAGAATGCACTGGACGACTATGTGAAGTGCTATTTGGCCCTGCACGCCCATGTAGATTACATTGTAGTAAATGTGAGTTCGCCGAACACGCCAGGTTTGAGAGAATTGCAAGACAAAGATTTTCTCAGCGCCTTGTTTATAGCCCTGCGGGAATTGAGAAACAACAGCAAAGAACCCAAACCCTTGCTGCTTAAAATAGCACCAGATCTTACCGTAGGTGCCCTGGACGATATTATTGAGACAGTAAAACAGACGGGAATTGACGGCATCATCGCTACCAATACAACGATTGGTCGCGGTGACGAGGAAAACCCTTTGAACACCCCGCGTGAGCAGGTAGAAGCCATAGGCGCTGGTGGACTCAGCGGAAAACCCGTATTGGCAAAGAGTAATGAAATTGTAAAGTACCTGCGCCAGCAATTGGGACAAGACTTCCCTATCATCGGGGCGGGTGGTGTAATGGACGAGCAAGATATGTCATCGAAAATTGGCGCTGGCGCCAATTTGGTGCAGGTGTACACTGGCTTCATCTATTCTGGCCCTTGGATGGTGAAACGCTGGGCCTCCATATAAGCCGAATATTCATGCTTTATTAGGAGTCAACACACTCCTCGAGGAAGCACCTATCTCTTAAGAAGCCTTGACCCTAATGGCTAGTTTATAGATTACACCCTATATATAAAAACATTACAAAATGCCGTATATTTGTTCGAATTCATCCCAATAAAATGAACGTGAACAAACCCATCTTCACCCTTGTTTTAATCGCCATACTATCAACTTCTTGCGGCAAAAAATCTCCTGAAAACGACCCTCGTTTTGATGGCAATCGAAAGATGGTTCAATTGCTCGACAGTCTGTCTAAGGCGGCAGACCCAGTAGTAAATTTTTATTTAAGCGCAAAACGCGCCGAACGCATGCGCACACATCAACCTGCGTTTAAATCCCAGTTTGAAAAACTGATGTGGAATAAAACCTACTACAACGAATTGCTGAACGCAGGAAAGACCGAAGAAGCAGCCGTGGGCTTTAACTTTCTCTTGACCGATGCAAATTACGCGCCCCTGCTCGACAAAAAAATGCGCAATGAGTTGGAGCAAATGCTAGCTGTAAGCTATTTGCGCAGCGGAGAGCTTCAAAACTGTGTTGTCAACCACACATCACAATCCTGCATTGTGCCCATACAAAAAGAAGGCCAGCACAAAATCCGCACAGGTTCTGAAAATGCCATACGCACCTATCTCTCTATCTTAGAAACTACACCTGATGATTTGAACTCGCGCTGGTTGTTGAACATCGCTGCCATGACCTTGGGCGAGTATCCGCAAGCCGTGCCTGAGAAATTCAGAATTCCCATAGCCACATTTGAAGGGAAAGGCAATGAAGGAAAATTCAAAGACCGCGCCATTGACTTAGGATTAGACATTGATGGACTTGCTGGCGGCAGCATCATTGAAGATTTCAATAACGATGGTTCCTTAGATATTTTTTGCACCTCCTATGGCCTTACAGACCAATGTCATTTGTTTTTCAACAATAACAAAGGTGGATTTGAAGAGGTTACTGAAAGTGCGCAATTGATGGGCATTACGGGCGGTCTAAACGCCAAACAAGCCGACTATGACAATGACGGATACACCGATATCCTGATACTCAGGGGTGCCTGGTTGGATAAAGGTGGTGAGTTCCCGAATTCGCTGCTGCATAACAATGGCGATGGCACCTTTAGCGATGTAACATTTGAAGCGGGAATGGTAAATTTCCGTCCTACTGAGACTGCGGCATGGGCCGACATAGACATGGACGGACTCTT
>JBEIRK010000078.1:0-12557 GCA_040376005.1 Flavobacteriales bacterium | reverse complement strand
TAATTTTCCCATAACCATATCGAATATTGCTAACAGGACCGGTAAATGCATCACGGGTAGCCGTCTTTTGCAATAGGGTCCTCACATCCGTTGGGGTCAGATTTGGATTCATTTGCAGCATAAGGGCCACAATACCACAAACATGCGGCGATGCCATGCTGGTGCCACTAAAAAGCACCCAATAATAATCTTGTCCTTTGTATGAGGTTTTGGAAGTGGTTATATCCTTCATCCAACCTGGGTAGGTTCTTGTATTTACACAAGAGGTAATTAACTGGCCAGGAGCTGCAATATCTGGCTTTATGCGGCCATCAGCCATGGGTCCTCTGCTGCTAAAACCTGAAATTTCGCCTACATTCAACCATCCTTGGGCGCGGTACACCGTATCATAGCTTGTCCAGCTATTTCTGGCTATATAACTCCCAGCCGTTATGGTTGATTTGCCACTGCCGCCGTTTTCCCCGATAGAATTCTCAACTGTTCCATTTAGGTATTCTCCCGCCTTATTATTCCCCCTGACAGCGTCCAAAAAGCTGCCAGAGGTCCAACGATAGGTTTGACCAGAATTCCAAGCATGAAAGGTCCCATTTCCTGTAAAACCGAGACGTATTCTCTGTTTTAAGGCGTTATTGGTTTCCACCATGATCAAAAGCTCCGGTTTGGAGTTATTTATAAAACTCGGATTAACCCCTAAAGTGAACCAAAAAGTATCTACCCCATTGCTAAATACTTTTTTGTACAGTGAATTCCCATTGCTGTAATAAAAAGGGCTGTTAACCAGTGTATTCCCGCTGGTATCAACCAATGTTACATTCACACCAAATAGAGAATTGGCAGCTCCCCATGCATCTACATAGATATTTTCACGTTTGTGATCATTTCTACTCCTGTCTATGGCGAAGGTGTATGCAGTGTCAGATTGTAAGTCTTGAGAAATATGCATTTGATGTTCTCCGTCATTCCCCCCTGCACCCACTATGATTTTACCCTTACCGGTGAGGGCTTCCACAGCTCTGTCGAAGAGAGAGTTTCCGTCATGTGGTCCAGTGTGCATACCCCAAGACAGATTACAAACTGCTGCTTTTTGCTGGGAACTGGCATAATCAAATACATATTTGTAGGCATCTAGAATTGTGGGATTCGCAACGATGTAATCGCCTAATGCGCTGCCTGCCAAGGTATCGTTGGCATATTTAATGGTAACAAATACAAGATCTGCATCCGGCGCCATTCCCCTGTATTTTAGTCCAGGAGTAGACAATCCACTACCCGCAGCTATCCCAGCCACATGTGTACCGTGGGTGCCGTCATCATCGCGTGCAGCGAGTATATCTGAAACTGCTGAAAACTCTGTACCATAGGAATAACCTGCGGGCTTTTGACCCGAACCATTGGATTGATGCCACCATCTTTTCACACGATAGACTGAACCATCGGCATTATAAAAACTGGGATTTTCGGGCATAAACCCTACATCCACAATTCCCACAACCACATTGGTGCCCAAAAAATTATCAGGTAAATTATTGCTTAGTCCTTGATGCACCTGATTTACTTTACTTAAGATTCGGGTGGTGTCGTTGTTATACTTTAAACGGTTTAATCGAAAGGCTAAATCGATATATGTTACGCCCACTTCTTGAGTCAAATTCAAAACGCCTTGCTCTGTGCAAATCACAGAGTGCACATTTCCATAAGTTCCAGAGATTTCTACTCCCTCTACTTGCATATCAAATGCATCCTGAGTTTGAATCAGTGCGGATACTCTCCCATCATACAATCTAGGAAATAAAAACCTATCATTAGGCTGCTGCAAGAACAAGGCAGTTCCAGGAGACAGTCTGTTATTGACAGGCGAAGGCGCAGGACTCGAGAGCTGAGCCATTCCCAAGAGTGGAAATAGGCAAAAGAGAAAAGAATGCAATCTCATGAATTGCAAATTTCGGTGTAATTTTTACAGAGTTTTGCAATAATTTCATGTAGAATTGCAAAACTATTTCCATTGAAAATTCTCATTGTTGACCACGGACAAATACCTGCGCAGCTCTACGGCGGAACCGAAAGGGTAATTTGGTATTTGGGCTTAGAACTTTCTAGGCGCGGCCATGAGGTATCTTATTTGGTAAAATCAGGCAGTGTTTGTCCCTTTGGAAAGGTGATTATTCGCAATCCCGAATTGACCTTGGACCGTCAAATTCCGGATGATATCGATTTGGTACATTTCCAGTACCCCCCGGATGAGGAACCCACAAAGCCATATATTGTTACCAATCATGGGAATAGAAACGATACTCGACCCTTTCCCCTAAATACCATTTTTGTTTCTAAGAATCATGCAAACAGATATGGTTCAAACAGTTATGTATACAATGGTTTGGATTGGAACGACTATGGCAAACCTGTGCTCGATACAACCCGTCGCAACTTTCATTTTTTAGGAAATGCGGCTTGGCGGGTAAAGAATGTTCGGGGTGCCATACAGACAACCTTAAGCATACCCAATCAGCATTTGGATGTGTTGGGAGGAACGCGATTGAATCTAAAAATGGGATTCCGATTCACGCCTCAATTTCGCATTCATTTTCATGGAATGGTTGGTGGAGAAAGAAAAAACGCCCTGATTCAGCAGAGCAAGGGACTTGTGTTTCCGGTGCTTTGGCATGAACCTTTCGGGTTGGCCATTATCGAAAGCTTGTATTTTGGATGCCCTGTTTTTGCAACACCTTATGGTTCTTTGCCTGAGCTTGTTCCTGCCACTGTTGGCTTTCTAACAGCTTCTTCGAGCCAAATGGCGAAAAAGATGGAAGCTGCCGCCTCCTATTCTCAAAAGGAATGTCACGAATGGGCCGCTGAAAACTTCAATTCAAGTCGCATGGCAGACGCTTACATAGCGCGCTACGAACATGTTTTAAATGGTGAAACTTTGAATGCAACTGCACCGCAACTGATTGAGGTTCAACCTAAGTTTTTGCCTTGGAATCCCCTATAGTTTTCCTTTAAAATAATTCATCCATTTCAACCCGTTCTTCACGTAATTGGGGTCATGGGTTTTGGTCTTTCCATTTTTAGGAAATGGAGAACCGGCATTGTGCATATGAAAGGCACTTTTGTAATCCTTTTTCCTCAAATAGCTTCCATAGTTTTCATTAATCCATCGCATAGACCAATGCACACTTTGGGGACCTCTGAGGTCTTCTATATTGACATCGAGCAAGAGGCACTTGTACCCCATAATTTGAAACGGGCCCCAACTGCTGGCTAAATTCCGAATGGCTCCATCTGAGGCATTGCCAATTTCATGCGGGGTTACATGTTCATAGCGCACTTTAGTGCCTGCATGTACCATTTTTAGTTTTGCATATACATGTTTTTCAAATTTGGGCGGACATGGTTTTCTTCCGCCAGACTCTAACATACACAGAGCTGCAAAATACTCAGGCGGCAGCTGCAGTTGGTAGGCTTCTTGTTGAATTTCAATTCCATAATTTTCAAGCACATATTCCGGACCTATATCTTGACTGTAGGTAGTTTTAGGACTCCATAATCTCCACGCAATGATTACAGCAATGAGGATAAAGACAAGGCCATACACCCAATTTATGTATTTTTTCTTCTTGCGTGCCAAGATTTCAAAGTTGCTGACATTTTATTTGTTAGGCAAATAAAATGCAGCGAAATGACCCTGAATCGGGCAAAATATTACAACAAGAATTGAACAGTTACTCAAAGTTCCCTTATTTTTGCTCTCATGAAATATACTAGCGCACTATTAATGGCAGGAATAGCGATGCTTGCAGCCTGTAAGAAAGATGGAAAAGATTCGGATGGAACACCCAGCATTGCGGGCAAATCCAAGCAACAGGTATTTATGATGCAAAAATGGTTTTTAACCAATTTTAGAGATAGCTCATTGGCCTCTGATGTGGACTATATTGAGTCTTGTGCGCAGGACGACACGTATGAGTTCAAGAGCACAAGCCTATACACTCAAGATAGAATGGGCACCGTTTGCAGCGGAGGGGAGCCTGCAACAGAAAACTACCCGTGGAGCATGGCCTCAGCAGATGCTGGTTCGGTAACCATTTTCTCGAAAACGTACACAATCGAAAGCATGTCAGGCGATAAGATTGTTCTTTCAAGAGAATTCCCTGCTACAGGTGGTTACGGCAAACAAACCGTAATTTTTTCTAGAAAAAGGTAATTATAAGCCAACTCAAAAGTTCATTTGGCCAATTTATTTGGTTCAAACATTTAATATTATCCCCTGCGTCTTTTGTCGAAACCTTTCGTTGGCTCGCTTTTTCAGTCCACCAGCCTGCAATGCACGAACCGCCTCAGTTTTCACCAAAATACTTGAAATTGCCTCAAACTTCTTTTTTGGGATGGCTTCTAGAATCCCAAGGCTTTAAGACCTAAAATAGCCATTTGGTTTTTGTGGTCAGACTCTAAAGCCTTTCTGTAATCCACTTCTGCACGCTTCTTATCACCGCGTTTTTCGTATGAAAACCCTCTTAATGCGAGTGCATTAGGATAGTCTGGAGCTAAATCCAAGGTCTTGTTACACATTTCTTCTGCTTTCTCAAAGTCTTCGAATAGATTGTACAATACGGCGGTATTGTAGGTGGCTAGAATGTGCCCAGGATTTATGGTTCTCGCTTTTTCGTAATGGATAAAGGCGTCTTTGTACTTTAATTGTTTTTGTAACAACAGACCCTTTCCATAAAAGGCCTCATCACTGTATTCATTCATGGCAATCACCCTATCAAAATATTGCAAGGCGAGAGGATCGTTTTGTTCCGCTTTGATAAGGGCGGTCTGCATAGCGGCCTCATAATTATTGGAGTTTGACTGAATTGCCTTTTCAAAATACACCAAAGCATTCACCGTATCTTTTTGTTCTTTTTTTGAAATACCTAAATACAGGAATGCCTTGTCAGCTAGATCTTGATTGTCTGTTAGCGATTTAAGTAAATCGTCAGCTTTTTTGTACTCCTGTCTTGCGATATACAACTTGCTCAGGGTAAGTTTTGCATCGGCAAAGTCTGACTTTAACTTTAGCGCTTTTTCGAGGTGATATCGGGCCTTTCTGCTATCAGCAGTATCCAGTTTAAGAATGGTTTCTGCAAGCAAATGATGCGAAACTGCATTGCTAGAGTCGAAGTTTACTGAGGTTTCAAGGTCAATAAGTGCATCTTTATACTTCTCTTGGTAAAAGAAGGTATTTCCTCTGCGGTAATACAACTCGGCGTTTTCGGGATCCTTGTTAATTCGTGCGCTTATATCTCTAATATCTTTAGAAAAAGAAGTGTCGTTTTCATCAATACGTCGGCCCATTTTTCCTTTGCTACTGCAGGCCAGCACGGAAACAATTATCAATAAAGCAGTTAATACCCTTTGAAACAGCATGGCACAAAAGTAATTAGAAGATTTGTGGACATGCCCACAAAAATGTCAGAGTTCAGATTACTTTTTAAATTTTGAGAACAAACCGCCCATTTTTCCCATCATGCCCATGATTCCGGAATCCAAGCCAATGAATTTGAGGATACCCGCAGTGTCAGCCGTGTATCCACCTTCTTCAAAACGCTTTTTCAGGCCTGCCAGAGCAAAGGCGAGTGCTGTTTGCGCCAACTTGTCCTTCTGTGCTTGATCCCAATCAGTGAGGGCATAAAAGCTAGACGTGATTTTCTGAATTAATTCTTGAAAAATAGGGAGCTGCTGTGGATCTGTGTTTCCATTTTTCAGCATTTCTTGCAATTCGGCAAGCTTCCCTCCCATGGCCAACCCTTGAAGGTATTGCATAGCCGTTTGTGTTGTAATATCAAAGTGGGCTTCGCTTTGGTTTTCAGTAAACCCAAACTCAAAACCGTGGCGCAAGTGGAATTCCTTGCGTATTTCATTGAGGTATTCTTGTAATTTTAACATTGTTTTCTTTCTTTTTTAGAACCAACCGGTTTTTCTCCGCGAAGTAGACTTCAAGCCCAAAACACCGAGCAATCCTCGGGTTAATTCACGCACAACCGTGCGGCCTACCGAGCTGTTCACCATTTTCTCTACCATAGATTTTTCTTCCTTAGCCTTATCTTCATTTTCATCCTCCACTTGCGCTTCTTCTTGCTTTCTCGCCCCTTCTAGCTTCTGAGTTAGAATTTCATAGGCAGATTCTCTATCTATGTGCTTAGCGTATCTATCGTAAATAGTCGATGATTTTAAATGCTCTTGAATTTCTTCCACGGTAACCACATCCATGCGACTTCCGGGTGCTACCAACATGGTATGTGCCAGTGGCGTGGGTATGCCTTTCTCATTGAGTACCGTTATCAGTGCCTCGCCTATACCCAACTGGGTTAGCAAATCTTCCGTTTTATAAAAATCCGTTAATGGATAGTTTTCAGCTGCTCGTTGGATATCTTTTCTGTCTTTCGCGGTGAATGCGCGCAGTGCGTGCTGCAATTTGAATCCGAGTTGACCCAGCACCTCATCAGGAATATCAGCAGGATTTTGAGTAATAAAGAATAGCCCCACCCCTTTGCTTCGAATCAACTTTACCATAGTTTCAATCTGGCTAAACAACTCTTTGGTAGCTTCCTTAAAGATAAGATGGGCTTCATCAATAAATATCACGAGTTCAGGAGCATCTGCGTCACCTCTTTCTGGCATTGAGGCATAGATTTCGGCCATGAGACAGAGCATGAACGTACTGAACAACTGGGGTTTGCTTTGAACATCACTCAGGCGCAGGATATTGATCATCCCAGTGCCTTCAGGGCTAAGGCGGATTAGGTCTGAAACATCAAAGCTGGTTTCGCCGAAGAATTTATCAGCACCTTGCTCTTCAATACGCAGCATGTTGCGCATAATAGCGCCCACAGAGCTCGTGCTTACCAAGCCATATTTTTTTTCAATTTCATCTTTTCCTTCTTGACTGATGTATTGCAGCGCCTTGCGTAAATCAGCCAAGTCTAGGAGTGGGAGATTGTTGTCATCACAATACTTAAACAACAATGATATTGTTCCTGATTGCACATCGTTAAGTTCAAGAATTTTGGATAACAATACAGGTCCAAATTCCGAAACCGTGGCGCGCATGCGCGTTCCGGGCTCATCTGAGATGGTGAGAAATTCAGCAGGATTTTGCACTGCTTTCCACGGAATGCCCAACAATGCATGGCGTTCTTCAATGCGGCTATTCGAACTGCCAGGACGGCTAATTCCAGATAAATCGCCTTTGATGTCCATCACCAGCACACTCACGCCGTTTTGGCTTAATTGTTCAGCCAGTACCTGCAGTGTTTTGGTTTTTCCTGTGCCTGTAGCACCGGCAATCAAACCATGTCTATTAAAGGTTTTTAAAGGTGCTGAGACCTGCAAGCCCGGTATGGCTTTACCATCGAGCATTGCTCCACCTAGTAGGATACTGTTGCCAGAAAAAGTGTATCCAGAAGTAATGTGATTTTGAAAAGAAGTTATATCCGACATATTTCGGAGCTAAGTAAGCAAATATTGTGCAAACCTGAGTTAAATAATTCTTCTAATGGAATGAAGCGTATGTGAAATGGAACCGCTAATGGCATTCACAATACCCGCTTCAGTAAGTGTTTCTTCTTTTACCCAGGCACTGGCATGAATGATTCCTGCAGGAGAAATTACGCCCACATGGGTAATTTTACCATCCGCATTATTAAAGAATGCCAAATCATTTGGGGCATGGTTTCCAAAGGAAATCAACTCACCTGACAGCGCTTGATCTCTGCTATCTCTTGGCAACTGCAAGCCCATGCATTTATAAGCAATTTGGGTTAATCCACTACAATCAATACCGCAATCACTTCTTCCACCCCATAGGTATGGAACATGCAGCATGGTTTTGGCCCATTCCCAAGGTTGCGATGCTTTTACCTCAGATATATCTTCAACTTGCCATTCAACACCTCGTATGTTAATTAAACCTTCTGCTGGCAATTGACTCCCCAAGCTCAAATGAATGCGGTTGTCATTGAGAACCAGGGCAGTTCTATGTCCTGACACAATAGTACTCCATTCATGCGCAGGGCCTTCCACAGGCTCTAAATAGGTATTTGGTATCCAACCTTCATAACCATCAAAGGTGCAAGCCACATAGAGCCAATCTTTTTCATGGTATTGCAGGGTACAGGTTTCTCCAAAAAGTAGAGAACTGACCATTTCGCTTGCTGAACTTGGTTCTCTGCGCAGTGGCGCCCAGGTTTGAAGGCAACGCAGGATCATACGTGTAAACGTTCCTTGCGGTCGAGTAGAATGTCTTTAGATTCAATTCTGTCTGGGTCTTGAACACAACAATCTACTGGGCAAACTGCTGCACATTGGGGTTCTTCGTGAAATCCAGTGCATTCGGTGCATTTGTCAGGCACAATAAAATACACTTCTTCACTAATTGGAGAAAACTTGGTATTCACATCCACGGTATTCCCGTCAGCCATGCGAAACATGCCTTGAACTTCTGTTCCATCTGCCAAGGTCCAATTTACACCTGCTTCATAGATTGCATTGTTTGGACATTCAGGTTCACAAGCCCCACAATTGATGCATTCTTCAGTGATTATTATTGCCATTATTTTGAAATTCACTGCAAAGTTACACTGAATCCGTATTTTCGAAGCTCAATTCTTTCATAAAAATGGTATTTGGAATTCTAAGTGACATACACGATCGGCTAGAAAATTTAGAGCAGGCACTGCAATTACTGCAGTCAAAAGGTGTTGCAGAACTCATTTTCTGTGGAGATTTTTCAGCGCCATTTGCTGCTAATAAATTAGCGGAAAGCAATTTACCTGTACATGCCATACTTGGCAACAACGATGGTGATCGTTTTTTAATCTTAGAAAAAACAAAGGCATTCCCGAATTTTAGAATTTATGGAGAATACATTGGCGACACGGACAATCTACTGGTTATTGATGGCACACGTATCGCAGTTACCCATTACCCTTTTTACGCAAAATCACTGGCCAAAACGGGTTGGTATGATTGTGTATTCTATGGACACAACCACCAGGCTGACAAACAAAAGTTTGGCAATTGTTTACTGCTAAACCCGGGCGAAGTGGCAGGCATATTCGGCCAGCCTTCAGTTGCTATATACGACACCACGCTGAAGAGCAGCGAGATCTTATACTTTTAATCTTATCGAAACGATACATAGGCAGTAGATTGGGTTTTGCCACCCAATATTCCATACCCATTTTTAACATTACTGTAGATTTGCACAGGTTCTTCAAAGGGGTTTGACCCAGCCATTTTGGCTTTGTCTACGGTGAGCCAATGTTTGGATAAATCTGCTGAAACGTGGTTCAATTTTACGAAATAACCAATCACACTATCCGTAGAACCCCCAGCATAATTGTTATCACCCTCCGGTGTTGTAAAATCCAATTGAATCGTTTTGCCATTAAAGACTCCATCTTTGAAATAATACTGATAACCGCCGCCTGTAAAGGGATCAGAGGTAGTTTCTACTCCAGGAAATTTACATTCCCACCTTGAGTTACCCCATCGAGTTGAACCTGCACTTCCCTCCCAATATTCTTCAAGAGAAAGGATATAATAATTCTCCTCGTTCGGGTCATCATCAAAGGTAACAGTTAATTTACCCGATTTATAGTAGATGTAATACTCATCCTTCACACCCGTATTATAGTATATACGATTCAGCCCCTGTATTTTGAATTTGGTGGTCTTGATCTTTACTTCCTTGGGCATATTGGTTTCCATGGTCACGGTTTCAAAACCCTTCGCAGATATCACCACTTTATACTTTTCCCCTTCTATAGCGCGCATTACAGTGCCTTCATAGGCCAGGACTGCAGGATTATAGACCAGAATTTCGCTATTGCCTTTTGAGTCAAAGACCTCCACTTTGGCAGTTTTTATTGGTTTAATAGGTGCATTATCTAAGGCCGACAAGCTTTTGGTTACTGTAATGAAAAAATTGTTGCTGTCTGTGAGTATGCAATTGGCAACTATTTTGGGAGTAATATTCCCTGCATTTTCAATTTTTTCTATTTTCTGACATTGACTAAAAACAATCAATATCAAGCTTGCGATGAGATACTTTTTCATGGTTGGGTTTTATTTAAAGAAAATGTTAAAGGATACATATGGCAGTATGGGGAATAGCGCAGTTCTTACAAGCACTTTGTTATTGTATGAATCTATACCAAAATTATAGTAGAATGGATTTCTGCGGCTATATGCATTGTATACACCCGCATTGACATTAATGCCACCCCAATTTTTCACATAATGGCGTGTGTACATAAAATCTAGGCGATGGTAGCTTGCACCGCGAAATTGATTGCGCTTATCATAAGTATTCACATCAATCTGATTTCCATTGGCGTCAATCACTTGTATTTGCGTATTGGCGAGGGTGAATGCATTACCTGTTGCGTAAACCCAAGTCATTCCTAAGGAATGCTTTTCACTCATTTCATACATCACTACCACACTGGCATTGTGTCGGCTGTCATATTTGTAAGGAAAACGTTCCCCAAAATTGATGGTAGGAAACTTACGATCCGTTTTGCTCAAGGTGTAAGCAACCCATCCTGTGAGTTTCCCTACTTTGCGCTGCAAGAATAGCTCCAAGCCTTTACTTATCCCTTTTCCAGATTCCACTTTTTCATACCAAGGTTGGCTTGTATTGAAGAAGGTAGCTCCGTTCTTATAATCCAGCACTCCATCCATGGTTTTGTAATATCCTTCCACCGTAAACAGGTACTTTTTAAAGAATGTTTTTGCAATTCCCAAGCTACCCTGGTAGCTATTCTCTGGTTTGAGTTGGCGCACACTGGGAACCCACAAATCGGTAGGCAAACCTATAGTACTGTTGGTCAACAGGTGAATATACTGTTGCATGCGGGTGAATGAAGCCTTAATGGCGTAATTCCCTTTAAGCAGGTAACGCGCTGAAATTCGTGGCTGCAAACTGTGATAGAATTGGTCTTTAAGAATAAACTGGCTGTAGTGCAGGCCATAATTGATTTTCCACTTTGGTGATACAATCATGTCGTTTTCTATGAACGCATAGTTTTCAACTGCATTCACTACCCGGCTGCCAAGTGTGCTATCAAAATCCTGTTGGTTTACGTCATCCTTGAGTTTATAACTCGTAGCTCCAGGTGAAAACTTATGCGCAATGGCATTTACACCCACTTTAATTGCATTTTTATTGTTCGGACTGTAATCCAATTCCCACTTTAGGCCATAGTCACGCACCTCGCTTCTAAAATCTTGTGCATAGCTATCCGTAATAACACCGGTATCATTGTATTCACTCTTTTTGGTCATTTGGTAAACCCGATATTGGTATCTTGTATAATTTAGCACCAAAGAGGACGTGGTTTTTGGACCAAAACGGTGGTTCCAACGCAGTGCAGCCAAGCGATTCCCCCAGCTCAATTCATCTCTAGATTCGTTGGTATACTTCACACCATCATAGAGGAATTCGTAGGGTTTTACGTTGTTATAAAATTTATCATCTCCACTATACACACTCAACAAAATCTGGTCATTCTTGGTGGGTTTGAAATTGATTTTTCCATTCAAATCGTAGAAGAAATACCCTTGTTTAGCATAGGGATTGGCGGTTGCAAGTCTCATAAGAGGCTGATACAATGCATCCAAGTAGGTTCGACGTCCAGAAACAATAAATGAAAGCTTATCCTTAATTATGGGTCCTTCTAAAGTCGCATTCGAGCTGATTAAGCCCAGATTGGCGGAACCCGTATATTTCCTCATGTTGCCATCTTTCAGCGTTAGATCCAAAACCGAAGACAATCTACCACCATAACGTGCAGGAAAACCCCCTTTTGTTAATTCAATATGGTTTAAAGCATCGGTATTAAACACCGAAAAGAAACCATACAGGTGGCTTACATTGTATAAAGGGGTTCCATCAAGGAGGATTAGATTTTGATCTGGACTACCACCGCGCACATACAAGCCACTGCTGCCTTCAGTCCCGGGTCTTACACCTGGCAGCAATTGTAACACTTTTAAGACATCTGATTCGCCGAGAATGGCTGGGATTTTTTTGATGGATTGTGCAGGTAAACTAATATTACCCATGCGACTGCTTTCTGCAATATCTTCTGCCTTTTCAGCAACTATTTTTACGCTTTGCATGGCTTTTACATATTGTAGTTCTACATCCAGTAAATAGTTCGCTTGAAGCTTTACTGCAATGATTTTCTTTTCATATCCCACAGCAGTAAACACCAATATCTGCTCTCCAGCCGGGAGCTGCACAGAGTAGTTTCCTGACTGATTGGTAGAAGCCAATGCTTTGCCAGAACTGTCCGAAACAATACAACTAATGATTTTCTCGCCTGAGGTGGTATCTGTAACGCTACCAAACACTTGGTATAGCGATTGACCCTCAAGTGACGGAAACAAGACCGCTATAAGCGCAAAAATGAAGATTTTTTTCATGAAAGTACTACAGTAACTGAAGTGGGGGGTTAAGTATTGTCACATGACATATTTTTGACAAAACAGTGCATTTATTCATAGGTTTT
>JBEIRK010000255.1:0-1610 GCA_040376005.1 Flavobacteriales bacterium | reverse complement strand
GCAAGATAGACGCTGCAATCATACTGCGGTAGCCACCTGCACAGTGCAAGAAGAAATGTTCTTCAGGATTGATATTGCGAATCCACGCATTGATGTCAGACAAAGGGCGGTTAAATGCTTCATCGACGTGCTCAGCCCTGTATTCGCTTTCCTTGCGGATATCCAGTACCATGCTTTTCCCTGCTTTAAAATCACTAGCAAATGCTGCTGCACTAATTCTGTTAACAGTATCGATTTCTTTTCCTGCATTTTTCCATGCATCAAAACCGCCGTTTAAATGGCCAAGAATATGGTCAAAACCAACACGTGTTAAACGCGTTACGGTTTCTTCCTCTTTGCCTGCCTCTGTAATTAAAACAATGGCTTGTCTTACATCGCCAATCATAGCGCCTACCCAAGGGGCAAAGTCACCACCAATCCCGATGTTTATGCTTTGTGGAACAAAGCCTTTCCAGAAATCAGCAGCATTACGTGTATCGAGAATCAGTGCGCTTGCTTCTTCAGCAGCAGCTTCAAATTCTTCCACAGAAAGCTTACGCATGCCATGGTTAAATACCGTGTCAAAACTCTCATATCCTTTTTTATTCATGGCTACATTATGGCCAAAATACGCAGGCGGGGGTAGCAGACCGTCCGTAACTTCTGCAATGAATTCAGCCTCTGTCATCGTGCTGCGCAAGGCGTAATTTTCACGTTTTTGTTGTCCAATGGTTGATACGGTTTCTTTACTCATGTTTTTACCGCAAGCACTGCCTGCACCGTGCGCAGGATACACAATTACCTCATCCGCAAGGGTCATTACTTTATTTCTGAGGGAATGGAATAAGGTTCCCGCCAATTGCTCTTGAGTCATTGTGGCGGCTTTTTGCGCCAAATCTGGTCGGCCTACATCACCGATAAACAGGGTATCGCCGCTGAATAACGCATGGTCTTTGCCCTGTTCGTCTTGCAACAAATAGCAGGTACTCTCCATGGTGTGTCCTGGAGTATGCAATACTTTTATGTGCACATCTCCCAATGTGAATACCTGTCCATCTTCTGCCACAATGCACTCAAACTCACTTTGTGCTGTTGGGCCATAAATAATGGGTGCACCAGTT
Source organism: Flavobacteriales bacterium (assembly GCA_040376005.1). Classification (GTDB taxonomy): domain Bacteria; phylum Bacteroidota; class Bacteroidia; order NS11-12g; family UBA955; genus JAGXTF01. The sequence goes on along the minus strand of JBEIRK010000255.1, from coordinate 510 downwards.
TTTTTGCTTAGGTCCAAATGTCCACTTACAAAATCGGCGTGGAAGTGGGTTTCGAATATGTATTTTAAAGTAACACCATCGCGTTGCAGTCTTTCCAAATAGGGCGCTACTTCACGCAAGGGATCTATGATGGCTGCTTCATTGCCAGAGGTGATGTAGTATGCACCTTGTGCTAAGCATCCTGTGTATATCTGTTCTATTTTCATTGTTGAATTATTTTGTTTTTGTTCTTGCAAATCAACGTGTGTTTTTTTTGTGTCTTTGCTACTTGAGTTACCAAGTCCAAATAATTTTAAAATATTCATTTTTTTATTTAATTATTGTTTCTTTTATGATGATGTAAATGCCCATAACCAATACAAACCAACCAAAAGCTGGCTTGAGTTTGGCGCCATCTACTTTTTTGCTTAGCGTGGTGCCAATAAAAATACCTGAAATGGCAAATGCAGATATTTTTAATAGGAATATATAGTCAATTTGAGTTTCTGGACTTTCCCCAAAAAAACCAAT
>JBEIRK010000153.1:0-5045 GCA_040376005.1 Flavobacteriales bacterium | reverse complement strand
CGGGTCTTTAGGTTTCTCAGGCTTACATGATCCCAACCCCAACAAGGCCACAAAGGTTAAAGCAATAACATAATTCTTAAGTTTATTCATAAACATATATCAAAGTTTACGGATATTTTTCGGAAATCCAAGAATTGGGCTGAACTTATCCGTTTAAATTAAAGGTCGTCGTTTCTGGGTGGGCTTGTAGAGCAGTTACTAGTATTAAAAGAAGATAGTTATATCTCATAAAGTAGAGACCGGAAGCTTTCAATAGAGGGTCAACAAATGATTTTGTCAATTGTGACTCAAGTAATATGGCAAGAATCGAGCTCCGAAAATAATGAAATGTATTAGTTAAAGTAATAAAAAAAGCCATCTGACTCAGATGGCTTTCTATAGGGAATGAAATTCTCGTTTATTTTAGAGAAAAGCTGCGGGCTCCGATTTTGAAACCGTCGCAGAACAACTCTATAGTGTAAGAACCGGGCTTCAAGTCTTCAGCAGGTCTCCAAATGGTAGGGTCAACAGGTTTTACCATGCCATCATACACCGTAGTGAATTGGTATGTGAATTTAGACTCTGCGCCTTCATAAGCGAAGGTTCCGCCTTGGTTACCATTGGTAAGGGTAGTTCCACCAGGACCTGTGATTTTAACATAAATCACTTTCTCCCCGGGTTCCGCATTTTTGTTCTCAGCAATAGAGAAGCTGGTTTTGAATGACTCCACATCTTTTGCTTTGTAGGTTACAGCTTCCTTGCCTGTAATCCAACGCTTTTTTAATGGTTCAACCGTAACAGACTCGCCAATTAAACGCTGACGCATTTTGCGGTTTTCGCTGCTGATTTGAGTGTTTTTCTCATTAATGCTTCTGTTTTCAGACTCCAATTGGGTTCTTTCAGCATCCAACCTGTCATTTTGCGCTTTCAACTCCGCATTCTGTTCTTCGAGTTTGGTGATTTGGTCTGTCAACTCCTGAATTTTTGCTCTCAACTGCGCAACTTCTTTAGCACTGTTTGTTTTTGAAGCACGCAAGGTAGCAACCAATTGTGCCAATTCATTTTTTCTCTGAATTACTTCAGCACCCAATTCCTGATTTTTGGACGCCATAGTGGCACTATCCGCGCGGAATTTTTTCAATAAGTGCTCCGCATCTGCCAAAGCTGCCTCTTTTTCTTTCAAATTTCCCTCAACTGCGGTTTTTTCGGTAACCACTTTTTCCTTCTCATTGCCGCTTTTTTGCCACATGTAAAGAAGGCCTGCATTCAGCGCTACGAGTACACCTATGATGGTATAAAGCAATGCTTTGCTGTTTTTGTTTTTCTCCTGAGGTAGATTACCTGTTTGATTTTCCATGTTTTTACAGATTTTTGCAAATGTAATTAAACAAATACCTTACCAAAAAATATTAGATTTCAACACTATATGAAAATAACGAAAACAAAAATAGACGGTTTGCTGATTTTGCAACCCACAGTGTACCAAGATAGCCGCGGCTATTTCATGGAGAGTTTTCGTAAAGACTTGTTTGATGCAGAAGGTGTCCCCGAATTTGTACAGGACAATCAGAGCTTATCCTCTAAAGGCACGTTAAGGGGATTGCATTTTCAGGCTCCGCCTTTCGCCCAAGGCAAATTGGTGCGGGTAATCGCGGGTTCTGTATTGGATGTAACCTTAGATATTCGTAAAAGCTCAGCTACCTATGGCCAGTATTTTTGCATAGAATTAAGCGCGTCAAATTTCACGCAATTCTATATACCGCCAGGATTTGCACATGGATTTGAAACCTTGGAAGACAATACGGTGTTTAGCTATAAATGCACCAATTACTACAACAAAGAATCAGAAGGGGGTGTGCTCTGGGATTCCAAATCCTTACAATTGCCTTGGCGCTTAACAGAACATATTCTTTCGGACAAAGACACCCTGTATCCTGATTTGTCTGAATTCGAAAGTCCTTTTTCGTAAATCTTATAGCGGCAATTGATGCAGTTGCCATACCCCATCAATAGACTGGTATTGAAAACCCGTTTTGGCCAGCACGCGCAAACTCGCGGCATTATCGAAGTGCACTTGACCATACAGCACCTCCAGTTGTAATTCATTTTTCGCAAGATGGATGAGTATCTGAGCCGCTGCTGTGGCGTAGCCTTGGTTTCTATATTCGGGTAGAATTCGGTACACCAGGTCTATGGTGTTCCCCAGATCTTCGCGCAACCTCAACCCGGCAAGCCCAAGAAAGCGTCCATCTTCCTTCAATACCAACGCTTTGATTCCTAAGACGCCTTTGTTTATTTCTGCTGCCATCCAATGCGCATTTGCAGCCGGTTCATATAAGCCGTCCAACCATGAGAATTGCTGCGTAACGGGGTCCTTGTGCAAGCGGATAATGGATTCCAAATACAGCTCGGATAATGGCTGTAACGATATTGGTAGTTCCGCAGACATGATTCTGATTGGGGCGTTTACACTACAAGAATACACATTCCATCTGTATGTTTGCAGTATGGATGACATTTCTCTAAGAGAAGCGCAACAACAAGTAGACCAATGGATTCAAACCATAGGCGTGCGGTATTTTTCTGAATTAACCAATATGGCCATTCTTACGGAAGAAGTGGGTGAATTGGCCCGCTTGATGGCGAGAACCTACGGGGATCAGAGTTTCAAAGCAGGAGAGGAGAAAGACCTAGGGAATGAAATGGCAGATGTGTTGTGGGTGCTTATTTGCTTGGCCAATCAAACAGGGGTGGATCTTACAGCCGCTTTTCACAAAAATATGCAAAAGAAAACCCAGCGCGATGCAGACCGGCATAAAGCCAACCCAAAGTTGGGTGGGTAAAGAGCCAGACACTTATTTATTTATACATTCCTAAGCCTTGAAAATAGGCGTGTAAAACACAGTTTGCCGAGCCGAATATTCCTGCCATTCAACGACTTCAAAAACTTTCAACTCAATAATTCGTTAAATTTGTAGCAGTCTGATAAATAGCAGACTCAATTTTGGAAGTACACGATTTAAGCAGTAGAAAAACAGATCATATTCAGTTGGCCTTTGAAGCCCAAGCAAAAGGCTATGATGCACGCTTTGATTATGAGCCCATGCTCACAGGTTACCCTGCAAAGCAAGCCTTGCCCCCATTGGTAGTAGCAGGTAAGGTAATGCGAGCTCCCCTATGGATAAGCAGCATGACTGGCGGTACCGAACATGCAGGCAATATCAATCGCAATTTGGCCACTGCATGCAAAGAATTTGGGCTGGGCATGGGCCTAGGAAGCTGTCGACCTGTGCTTCACGATGATACCTATTTGAAGGATTTCGCAGTGCGAAAAGAAATTGGTGACCAACCCTTGTTTGCCAATTTGGGTATAGCGCAAATAGAACAGCTCATCCATGAGGGTTCTTTTCAAGTGCTAGAAAAGATGGTAGAACGCCTGGAAGCCGATGGCCTCATTGTGCATGTAAATCCACTACAAGAATGGTTGCAACCCGAAGGCGACCGTATAGAACATCCACCAGTAGAAACCATTAAAACCCTACTTTCCGAGTTTAAATTACCCGTAATGGTAAAAGAAGTAGGACAGGGCTTTGGTCCGGAAAGCTTGAAAGCATTGATTGGTATGCCCCTAGAAGCAGTTGATTTCGGCGCGCACGGTGGAACCAACTTTGCCTTGCTGGAAAATATGCGCAGCAATGCCTTCCTTCAAGAGCAATATGAGGCTGTGGCCCACTTGGGACATACAGCAACAGAAATGACCCAAATGGCAGCTGCCATGTTGCATGACCCTGCTATTGAAGTGAAATGCCGCAACTTTATCGTGAGTGGTGGCATTCGCAATTTCCTCGATGGCTACTTCTACATACGCCAAATTCCGCATGCAGCTATGTATGCTCAAGCATCTGCTTTTTTGAAATATGCCTTGCTCGGAGAGAAAGAGCTCTTTGATTATACCGCAGCGCAACTCCGCGGCTTAGAAATGGCTTACACTTACCTAACCCCCAAAACGATCTAATGACTTCCCCTATAAAAGGATTCAGCAAACTCAGTAAGAATGCAAAAGTTGAGTGGCTGATTAACAATTTTGCACAACAACCTGAAACAGCGCTAGAAATGCTTTCCAGCTATTGGCATGCTGATGAAAAAGTACAGAAACTACATGATGATTTTATTGAAAATACAGTTTCTAACTTCTACATGCCCTTTGGTATTGCGCCGAATTTTTTAATCAATGGCAAGCAATACACCATTCCACTGGCGATAGAAGAAAGCAGTGTTGTTGCTGCTGCGAGTAAAGCAGCCAATTTTTGGTTGGACCGCGGTGGCTTCAATGCCCAAGTTATTCAAACCACCAAAATGGGTCATGTACACTTCATCTGGGAAGGTGCGAATTCGGAACAGCTAGAGGCATTGTTTGAAACCGTTAAGCCTCAGTTTTTTCAGAATACCGAGTCCATTACCGCCAATATGCGCAGCAGAGGCGGAGGAATACTGGATTTGCAGCTGGTGAATAAAACCGCATTAGAGCCCGGTTACTATCAAATTCAAGCAAAGTTTGAGACCTGTGATAGTATGGGTGCGAATTTCATTAACAGCTGCTTGGAGGAATTTGCACGTACATGGAAGGAAGCAGTTGAAACTGCATCAAGCCTGCCTGCTGAAGACCGCAATGTGCAGGTTGTGATGAGTATTCTCAGCAACTACACTCCTGAGTGCTTGGTGCGCGCTGAGGTCAGCTGCCCAGTGAATCAAATAGAAGAAGGTTCTGGCATTGATAACGAAGAGTTTGCATCAAAGTTCGTAAGAGCCATACGCATTGCTGAAATAGAACCCTACAGGGCGGTAACACACAACAAGGGAATCATGAATGGCATTGATTCCGTGGTTATGGCTACGGGTAACGACTTTAGGGCGGTAGAAGCATGTGCGCATGCCTATGCAGGCCGAAATGGCAACTACAGCTCGCTTACGCATGCCGCTGTAGAAGACGGAATCTTTAAGTTCTGGATAGAAATACCACTTGCCCTTGGCACTGTGGGCGGTATCACCAGTTTGCACCCTATGGT
>JBEIRK010000227.1:0-2223 GCA_040376005.1 Flavobacteriales bacterium | reverse complement strand
GGATCTGGTTTTTATGGCTTGTATCAAAGTACAGATGCAGGTCAGAACTTCAGTACCATGAGTACCACACCCAATATTTTGGGCTATTCAGAAACAGGAGCTGGTACCGGCGGACAGGCTTGGTATGACTTGGATATTGCAGCGGATCCTCACAGTAAATCCACTATTTATGTTTTTGGGATTAATGTATGGAAAAGCACTAATGGTGGAGCCAATTGGACCATCAATGGGCATTGGGTAGGATCAAGCGCCGATGATATTCATGCGGACCAGCATTCAGGAGAATTTAATTTAACAGGCCGCAAATTGTATGCAGGAAATGATGGTGGCATTTATTTCACCACAAATGGAGGAAGCCGCTGGAATAACGTGAGTACAGGCATTCAAAATTCACAGATATACCGTTTGGCACAAGCCCAGAGTACTCCTTATCTCACTGCCCAAGGGTATCAAGATAATGGCTCTGCTATAAGCCAGCAAGACGAATTTTATACCTATTACGGCGGTGATGGCATGGACTGCGCAGTAGATCCGGGTGACCATGCTTATGTCTATGGTTCCTATGTGTATGGCAGAATTTATAGAGCCATCAACAAAAACACCATTATTACGCTGGGTGAAAATGGGGTGAATGGCATCAATGAAGGGGGCGGTTGGCTTACACCATTTGTCCTTCAGGAAGGAAATCCTTCTCGCATGTTTGCAGGTTATGTAAATGTGTGGCGTTGTGATAATGTGAAAACCACCGGTACACCAACTTGGACAAGAATTAGCACCGGATTTAGCAGTAATGTCAGACAATTGGAAAGTTCGCCCGCAGACAATAAAAAACTATATGTCATTAATGGCAGCGGGCAATTGCAGCGCACAGATGATGCAACCGTTACTTCTCCAACCTGGACGAACCTATCTGGCAGCCAACCCTCTGGTTTGCGCCATGTACAGGCGCATCACAAGCGTTCTGCGACTGTATATGCTGTGAATAGCAATACCCTTTACCGCAGCACAAATAATGGTTCTACCTGGACCACCATTCAGTCCATACCCTCAAGTTACGGCGCTGCAACATGCATTGCTATCGATACTTCTTCGAGCAAAGAATTATTATACGTAGGAACTGATAAGGGCGTTGTGGTTTGGGATTCTCTCAATAACACCTTGGCAGAATTTAATACTGGTTTCCCAGTGTGGGCAGATGTTACCGACTTGGAACTCTACTATTCGCCAAAGGGTAAAAAAGAAAGTCATATTGTAGCATCAACCTACGGGATGGGCGTTTGGCGCAGCAATTTGTATGAAGACGGCACCCAAATTCCGGATGCGAATTTTTATGCCTTTGACAGTGTATTTGTAGTGGGAGGGAAAATGCGCCTCTATGAAAAAGTGGCCTATGGTGCTTCAAGTGTGCGTTGGAGAATAACACCCTACTCATATACCTATGCGGAAGGCACCGATAGTACTTCCCTAAACCCAGTGATTATATTTAATCAGGCCGCGCGCTACTCCGTGCGACTCATTGCTACCAACTGTCAAGGTAGCGATACCTTTACAAAGAACTATTGGATTCGCGTGTTTAAACAAATTGTAGCTTCAAATTGCAAGAACACCACCACCTTCTGGACAAACAATTATGGTATCGGTAACTTCAGGGTGCAGTTTTCAGATAACATGAGTGAAACAGGGGGCTATTTTGACGATGGGGAATACATAGACTTAAGCACTACCAAAGTATTCAGAGTAAAGCCTTCAACAACCTATTCCATAAAGGTAAAAACAGGCTTATACAACAATGAAAATGTGCGCATTTTCATAGATTATAACAACAACGGCAAGTTTGAGAATTTTAATAGTGAGGTGATTGCCAATTCTGCCGGATTTGGGGAGAGAACCATCAGTGTAACCACACCTTCAGTAATGCGCGAGAACACACCAATTCGCATGCGTATATTGTCTGATTTCAATGCCATTGATACCAATGCCTGTAGGAATTTGGGCTATGGACAAGGTGAGGATTATTCACTGGTGAATGAAGTAACAACTCCACTCTTCAGAGTTTCAAAAACCACTGCTTGTACTTTTGAACAACTTACTTTTACAGATACCTCTAAAGGTCTCATTGGCTTATACGAATGGAATTTTGGCGCTGGTGCCAGCCCTGCAAACGCAGTTGGTCAAGGACCGCACACCGTGAGTTACAGCACTACCGGGCTAAAAAATGTTCGC
>JBEIRK010000051.1:0-17329 GCA_040376005.1 Flavobacteriales bacterium | reverse complement strand
TCTGACACGAAATTATCCTATTGCTTTAAGACCCGCCTTGGAAACCTTTGGTGTAACTGGTCAATCTCGAAAAGTATCGGGTATGCATATTGTGATGACAAAGAACGGACCTTTGTTCCTCGCTGATACTACAGTGAATATTGATTACAATCCTGAGGAGTTGGTAGACCTGGTGCTCAAAGTCCATAGCCGGGTTAAGAAGTTCCAAATCGAACCCCGCATTGCATTGGTTACCTACAGCAACTTTGGAAGCTCTCGTGGTCCTGCGCCAATTCAAATGCGAAAGGCAGTAGAAATGCTACACCAAAACCACCCCGAAATCATCGTAGACGGTGAAATGCAAACCACCTACGCATTGGATGGTGAAACCCGTATGAAGCAATATCCGTTCAACAAACTGGGCAATGAACGAGCCAATGTATTGGTTTTCCCAGGGCTCAATAGTGGTAATGCAGCATTCCAACTCATGCGCGGCATGGGAATGGTAGATATTATCGGTCCAGTGCTGCTGGGTTTTGAAAAAACCATCCATATCTTACACCATACCAGTACGGTTCGTGAAATTGTAAATATGGTGGCGCTAAGCGTTTGTGAAGCTCAAGAAAAGCAAAGTTCACCGGAACTATGGTGAGTGTAGCGCCTTTTGGCTCGTTTCTTCAAATTCAAAGTTTGGCGGTGCGACATGAGGTGCTCCGCAAACCCCTTGGACTGCAATTTGAACCCAAGGATTTAGAAAACGAAAATTCGCAAGTTCATATCGTATTTCACAAGGGGGAACGTGTATTCGGAGTTCTTCTGCTGATGCATTACAAAGATCATACGTACAAAATGAGGCAAGTAGCAGTGCTGCCAGAGGCTCAAAACGCTGGTGTGGGTGCCCAAATGGTTCAGTTTTCGGAAGAACACGTAAAATCACTCGGTGGAAGTAGAGTAGAACTTCACGCACGCTGGAATGCCATTCCATTTTACGAAAAACTCCAATACATTGCAGAAGGCGAAACCTTCGAAGAAGTGGGTATTCCCCACAAATGGATGTTTAAGAATCTCTCTTAAGCCTCTCTGTATAGGTAAGGAATCTTCCTGCGTGTCATCCAAAGGAGAATCGCGCAACACACAAATACACTTACGGCCATGAGAAACAAGGTGCCATGGTCTTCGTTGACTTTAATGCCCAGTTTGAAGAGATGCGCGCCGATTGCACCAGACATAAGTCCGAGTCCCATGAGTGAACCAAACCATGTGGTTCTTGGAATGAAAAGGAGCAATGAAGCGATGAGTTCGCCAATACCAATTCCAATACGCCCCATAGGCTCTAGGCCCAATTGAGAGAACATGAACATGGAATCAGGGTGTGCCGTGAACTTAAAATACAAGGTCTGCAGCATAATAATCGCTGCTAGAAATTCTAAAATAAAACGAAAATTTATAATCTTCATAAAGCGAACTTAAAAGGATTTTTTTAGATTTTTACTAAGTATTGATGCTTGATTCTGGTATACTGCGAATTGCCAATGCAGCAATTTTTATCCTTTATTTTAAAGTCTTGTCGTAAAATGAAGGCTTACTTAGAGTTTCGACTTATTTTTGCAACATAACTAAGACATCATGGGCGTTCTAATTACCATATCACAATTTATTCTGGCACTTGCCATTTTGGTTACTTTGCACGAATTGGGCCACTATTTAGCCGCACGTGCTTTTGGCATTCGCGTAGAAAAATTCTACCTCTTTTTTGATGCTTGGGGTATCAAATTATTCAAATTCAAAAAAGGAGACACAGAGTATGGTATTGGTTGGCTTCCTCTAGGAGGCTATGTGAAAATCGCTGGCATGATCGATGAGAGTCTGGATACAAGCCAAATGAAATCTGAACCCCAAGCTTGGGAGTTTAGAAGCAAACCCGCTTGGCAGCGCCTCATTGTTATGATTGGCGGTGTTACAGTGAATCTGATTTTGGGCTTGGGTATCATGGTGGGGCTTAAGTTCTTCAATGGCGATACCTATATTCCAAATAAGGCAATCAATGAAGCGGGAGGGATTTATGCAAGTCCTGTGGCGCGTGAATTGGGCTTCAAAACAGGGGATTTTATCCTGCAACTTAACGGTAAAGATGTTGAAAATCTTGGTGCTGAGTTTAGCAATCCTGATTTCATTATGGGTGATAAAAAAGAAGTGCTTATCCTAAGAAATGGGAAAGACTCCTTGATTAAATTGCCAGCAAGACTAGAGGAATACATTGGTAAGAAGTCGGAACTGGGCTTTATTTCTCCTCGTTTTAAATTCAAAGTAAAACGTGTGCCAGCGGGCTCTTCTGCCGATAAAGCTGGGCTAAAACCTGAAGATCAAATTACCGCTGTGAACGGTGTTCCTGTGGGTAGCTTTTTTGAATTTAAAGAAATGTTGCTCAACAATAAGGATACCAATATTGTATTGGCTGTATTGAGAAATAATAAAGCTGTAACCCTAACCACTGAAGTGAGTTCTGAGGGTACCATTGGCTTCAATCCTGAAATGATTGGCTTTGAAGGCAAAGAAGTAGAAATCAGCTATGGTTTGGGCGAATCTTTTGTAAAAGGAACTTCAGAAGGGTTCTCGATGCTTGCCGCAAATGTGAAAGCCCTAGGAAAGGTAGTAACAGGTAAGGTTGACGCGAAAAAGAGTTTGGCTGGTCCAATTGGAATTGCACAAATGTTTGGTGATCAATGGAATTGGGCAAATTTCTGGGGACTTACCGCCACACTGTCTTTGGTGTTGGCCTTTATGAATATTCTTCCAATTCCTGCACTCGATGGCGGACATGTATTGTTCTTGCTATGGGAAATCATCACCAGAAGACCGGTGAATGAGAAAGTGCTCTACATAGGTCAGGTTATAGGTATGGTTACCCTGTTGGCTCTAATCGTATTTATTTTCTGGGTAGACATTAGCAGACTGCTAGGGTTCTAATGTTTGATTATTTCACCTTATATAAAATCCAACCCGCGTTTCACTTAGATGAGGCGCAACTGAGAACGGCTTTCTTAACCATTCAGCGTGAATGGCATCCCGATTTTTTTGGAAATGAACCTGACAAGCTGGAAGAAGCATTGTTGATGTCGGGTTATAATAATGAGGCATATAAAAACCTCGGTAGCTTTGAATCTAGGGTGCGCTATATCCTTCAAGAAATGGGTATGCGTGGAGAAGAAGGGCGCAACAAATTGCCAGCCGATTTTCTCGCCGATTTAATGGATTTGAATGATCTCATTGATCTAGCCGCGGAAGGAGATAAAGATGCCCATAGCAAAGCGGAATCAGAATTGGATGCGATGATGCATCTCGCGATGAATGATATGCGCAAAACAGCCCAATTGTTAGATGAAAAAGGGGAGACCTGGAGCCAATCTGATTTAGAGCCGATTCAAGTTTCTTGGCAGAAATGGCAGTATTTAAGCCGCCTCAAAAAGAACCTTCTCGGGGAAAAGGAGTACTAATTTAGCGCATACTTCTGCTGTAACCCCAGTGGCGGTTTGTAAAAAGGAAAAGAACTTCATAAACATTCGTGAATTGATGGTCAGGGTTTTTGTAAAATGCCTTAAACTTGCACCATGTCTGCTGAAAACAAGACCCTGATTCTGGATCATGATGCCATTCTGTTGAAATTAGAAAGAATGGCATGTGAAATTTGCGAGAAACATACACAATCTCAATCTATTGTGCTCTGTGGAATGAATTCACGGGGATTTTTTATTGCAGGACAATTGGCGGCGCATATTCAACATATATTGCCAGCATTGAAGGTTGAATTGCTGCAGGTAACCATAGAAGGAGGGGCTCCTGTGTTTAGCCCAAATAGCAGTTTTCAAGGTAAATCAGTAGTGGTGGCTGACGATGTTATCAATACAGGAAAGACACTTATGCAAGTGATAAATTCCATATTTAACCACCAACCCTCGAGTATTGAAACCGCATTTCTTGCAAAACGAGAACATAAGAACTATCCCGTTAAAGCAGATTACTACGGTATCAGTTTGGCCACAACCTTGCAAGAACATGTCTATTTCGACAATACCATGCCAGATGCCTTGCAGGTATATCTGAATTGATTTTCCTCTTTGAATACATTTTAGTTGTATTTTAGCCAACTTAAGTGAAATACGAATTCGCGTAAACCCTCCGTAATGCAATACACCTCACTATGAATAAAAAGACAAGCAAACATCCATCGGCTTTGCCCTATCTCTTTCTCACTGAAATGTGGGAGAGATTTGGATACTACCTCATGCTCGGTATTTTCTCACTCTACATGCTCGATAGCGTGGAGAATGGGGGAATGGGATTTAGCCCTGAGAAAAAATCAGATATTTATGGCACCTATCTTGGCTTGGTGTATTTAACTCCATTCATTGGTGGTTTGCTGGCTGATAGAATGCTGGGTTACCGCAAGTCCATTGTTATGGGTGGTTTACTCATGAGTGCAGGATATTATGGACTTGCAATGCCCGGTGAAGGCTCATTCTATATTTCTCTGCTTCTTATTATCCTAGGCAATGGGTTCTTCAAACCCAATATCTCCACCTTGCTGGGCAATTTGTATAACAAAGAAGAATACCGCGACAACAAAGATGCCGGCTACAATATCTTTTATATGGGTATTAATATTGGTGCCTTCATTTGCAATTTTGTGGCGGCCTATTTGCGCATTAACTATGGCTGGGGATGGGCTTTTGCCGCTGCTGGAACGGGAATGCTCATCGGCTTGGTTATTTTCTTGATTGGAACAAAACATGTAAAATCTGCGGATGTGATAAAACCCCTAGAAGAGGGAGATATGAGCACCGGACGCATATTGATGTTTACCCTAATACCCATGTTCGCGTTTGGCATATTGGGGTATCTCATCCCAGGAAATATCTTAGGTTCAGATTCTAACGATGCCTTCATTTTGGGTTGTGTGCCTGTCGTTTCATTCTTTATTTACCTGTTTACCTCTGCGCGCAAAGAAGATAAAAGACCCATTGGTGCTTTGTTGGCAGTATATGGTTGTTTGGTGGTGTTCTGGGCTATTTTCCACCAAAATGGTGATGCGCTTACTACTTGGGCAGAACAATATACCGACCGTGCACCTGGTGCTGTGGTGAAAAAACCTTTTGAGAAGCTCAACCTCCTGCAAACAGTGCAAAACGACAGCATTGCGCAGCTGTCAGCAGCAGATTTCGCAAAGCATAAAAAGGCTGTTAAGGTACAAGATTCTATTTTGAAAGCACAAAATAAGAATACAGAACGCATTGCTCTGGCCAACACCTTAAAGTCTCAAACGGCAAGCCGCAACTACTTCAGCAATATGGAACCTTCGGAAATTCCAGCCAAAGGCCAAAACCTCAAGTTGATTTCTACCGAAATTTTTCAATCCATTAATCCTTTTTGGGTTGTGCTGCTAACACCTATCATAGTAGGCTTTTGGGGTTTGCTCCGTCGTAGAAAAAAGGAGCCCACAACTGCAGCAAAAATTGCCATTGGTTTGCTTATTACAGGGCTGTCGGCCTTGGTAATGGTAGCCGCTGTGCGCAGCACCGATATTGAACATCACAAAGTGAGCAGCTTTTGGCTCATAGCCTCCTATGGAGTGATTACCATAGGTGAACTTTGTCTTTCACCCATGGGCTTGTCCTTGGTGAGCAAGCTGTCACCCACACGCATAACCGCCCTGATGATGGGAGGCTTTTTCCTCTCCACCGCAGTTGGAAACAAGCTCTCAGGAATGATGAGCAGCATGTGGGAGTCTTTTGATGATAAAGGCAACTTCTTCTATATGAATTGCATCTTGGCCATAGCGGCAGCCGGACTGTTGTTCGCTTTGCTAAAATGGCTAAATGCGGTAATGAAAGAGAAAAATATCCGATAATTGTAACCTAAAACTAAAAAATGAATACAGAAACTCAGGCTTCAAAAGGGCACCCCAAAGGGCTCTACGTGTTGTTCGTCACGGAAATGTGGGAACGGTTTAGCTATTATGGCATGCGCGCACTTTTTGTGCTCTTCATGACCAAAGCGCTATTGTTTGATAAATCACTTGGTAGCCAAATCTATGGCTCTTATACCGGCTTGGTATATTTAACCCCATTGATTGGTGGTTATATGGCAGACCGCTATTGGGGTAACCGCAAATCCATTATCGTAGGCGGTGTTCTCATGGCCATTGGTCAGTTTTTTATGTTTTTGTCAGGTTCTTTCTATCAAGAAGTGGGCTTTGCATCTATCATGATGTATACCGGTTTAGGCTTCTTGATTTTTGGTAATGGTTTCTTCAAACCCAATATCAGCACTATGGTGGGCCAACTTTACCCACAAGGCGATAAAAGGGTAGACTCTGCCTTCACCATTTTCTATATGGGTATTAACCTGGGCGCATTTATTGCTCCTTTACTTTGTGGTTTTCTCGGTGATACCGGCAGACCTGAAGATTTCCGTTGGGGCTTCCTCGCTGCATGTATAGGCATGATTTTAAGCCTTGTGTTGTTCATTTGGTTGAAAAATAAATATATCGTTACGCCAGAAGGAGAACAAATTGGTGTAGCACCAAATAAGGCGAGAAATACCGTAGAAATCGATACTACAGAAGAAGTAAGTGCATCTTTCTCTTCTACTACTATGATTACATGGACTGCTATTTTTGTGGGTCTCTTCGCTGCATTCAAATTTGTATTTGAAATGGACATCATCGGATGTTTCATTTTCTCTCTTACCATTGCTGCACCAGGATTTATAATCTCAGATCCTGCACTTTCTAAAGTAGAAAGAAGCAGAATTTGGGTAATCTATATTGTGGCTTTCTTCGTAATATTTTTCTGGTCAGCCTTCGAACAAGCAGGCGCATCTCTGACCTACTTTGCGGAAGAGCAAACCAACAGAACCGTATTCGGATCCAATGTCCCAGCTTCGTATTTCCAAAGTATTAATGCCGTGGCAATCGTGATATTCGCACCTTTGTTTGTATGGCTTTGGGGTGGATTGGGACGCAGAAATATGGAGCCAGCCTCACCTTATAAACAAGCGATTGGTTTGTTCCTCCTCGCAGTGGGCTATTTGGTTATTGCCTTTGGTGTTAAAGGTGTAGAACCCGGTGTAAAAGTGAGTATGCTATGGCTCGTGAGCCTTTATACTATTCATACCTTCGGTGAACTTTGCCTTTCCCCAATTGGTTTGAGTATGGTAAATAAATTGGCTCCTGTGAAATTGGCTTCTTTGCTTATGGGTGTTTGGTTCTTATCAACCTCTGCTGCTAATAAATTCGCAGGAACCCTAAGCTCTTTCTATCCTGAAGAAGTGAAATTGGAAAAAGGTATTTCTGAAAATGCAGGTG
The DNA here is from genome assembly GCA_040376005.1 of Flavobacteriales bacterium. GTDB lineage: Bacteria > Bacteroidota > Bacteroidia > NS11-12g > UBA955 > JAGXTF01. The sequence goes on along the minus strand of JBEIRK010000051.1, from coordinate 9,987 downwards.
CTGATGTGTTCAAACAATTGGCGGCCGCTAAAATTGATACCGCTGTGTGGAATAAGGACCCAATGACCAATACCAGTTTGGCTGCAGCTACCATTTCATTGACCAAAGGTGCCGATAAGCAAACAGATAGTATCGCCTCTATCAAAACAGATAGCCTGTCTAAAGAGGTGTCTGTGTATTTGATGAAAGTGATCAAGTCTACCAACAAAAATGCGGATCACGCGTATTTGGCAGATATTAAAACTGAAAAAGGCACCATCACAGCCTTGGTTACCCATGATTCTACAGAAGTAGTGGTCAATAAAAAAGCTACCAAAAAAGAAGTAATTCAAGTGTGGAATTTGAAACCCGTAAAACCTTCGTTCCTCGGCTTCCAGATTACCAATTTGTATGAATTCTTTATGCTCTTCGTTTTCATGGCAGGTATTGCATCTGTTATCCTCTTCTTGCTTTCTGGCAAGCTGGTGAAAATGATGGGTGGCGTTCGATAAGTCGAGCTATCTCAAATACGTAAATGTATACATTGCAAAAAGCACCTTCGGGTGCTTTTTGTTTTTATTAGCCTTTACCTTCTGGTCTAATATTCTGTTATTCTTACAGATATATGGTTTCTCTGTAGAATAATTCTACCCCAATAGCGTTAACTTAGCAAGAAACATCATATTTGTATGATTAAAACCATGAAACCACGACTGCTGCTCCTGTTTGCCCTATGTTTTTCTTTATCTCTCCATGCGCAAGAAAGTGAAGAATACTTCCCCGAAGATGATACTACTATCATCGATGAAACTCCCCGAATTCGCAAATACCCATCGCGATTGTGGGAAATCTCAGGCAATGGACTAAAACAACCCAGTTACCTCTATGGTACCATGCACGTGAGTAAAAAGCTCGCGTTTAACCTGGGTGATACCTTCTATCGTGCCTTGAATTCTGTTGATGTTATTGCTCTCGAACTTTCTATCGATTCTTGGCTGAGCAATATTGGTCAAAATATGGATCAATACAATTACAATCCCTTTGGGTTTAACGGCTTTGGTAATGACCTTGGTGGATATGGCAATTTTTATAAATCTGCACTGAAGTTTGATGGCACTGATTTGGCTGCCTTGTTATATGAACTCCGCAGTGAAGATTATATGAGCAATTTTTTGCTCTACAGACAAGGCTATCAATCGCCTGATTTCTCGGAGAAAACCTATGTGGATTTGTATATACACCAAGTAGGGAAAAAACTAGGTAAGTCATGCACGGGTCTAGAAGATTTTGAAATATCACAACGCATGGTGGACCGCAGCGACTGGCGCGAAAGGAAATGGCCACGCGAACAAGGCTATGAAGGTTTTGGTAGTTATGGCTATGGTGAGAGTACGGTAGAAACAGCCTACAGAGAAGGGGATTTGGATTTGATTGACTCTTTTGAAAAAAAGGGAGCCGACGTGCATTTTCTCAAGTGGATGCTCTACGAACGCAACAAAATCATGGCAGATAATATCGAACGTATTGTTCAAAACAAACGTTTGTTCGCTGCTGTGGGTTGCGCACACCTTCCCGGTGATAGTGGTGTTATTGAATTCCTCAGAAGAAAGGGGTATACGCTTACTCCAGTGTATGATAATGTGGGTGAATATGCCTTCAAACAAAAGCAAAAGTTAGAATCCACCAATTCCGATGTCGTATTTAAAAAGTTCACCTCGCACACAGGAGAACTCTCTTTTGAACTCCCAGGAACACCGGTTGACCGCAGCTTGAAAAATTCAGAAGATATTTTCTATGCTGATGTGGCGAATGGTGCCTATTATGTTATCAAAAAACTACCTTATTATGGAGTACCCAATGGTTTAACTCAAGAAAAACTATTGTTCCAATTGGATAGTGCCTTATATGAAAATATCCCCGGTGATATTACCGAACGTGCCAAGGTTACCATTAACGGTTATCCCGCTTTGGACGTGAGTAACCGCACCAAAACGGGCGAAACACAGAGACACATGTACATTCTCGCGCCCAACCATGTGTGGTACATTAAACTCAATGCACCCGGTGCGTATGCAGAAGGCAAAGAAGCACGACAGTTTTTTAAATCTATTGCGCTTCAATCGCCAAAAACCAATTGGCAGTATTACCATCCTGAAACCGGTGGTTACAAGCTCTATTGGCCTGCAAATGTGGTAAATAACCCTTTCACATTTGACACTTCTACCAACTTAAAAGGCCATAGAAATCTTGAATTTACAGATGAGAAAAAGAACTTCTTCTTTTTAAGAACCATTACCTTACCAAGCTATAGCCATGATCATGATACATTCCATATGCATCAAATTATGGAGAACTACGCCTATTACAACAAAGGCAAAATTGAAAAACTAGAGTTTGCTAAAATTCAAGGTCATGATGCCTTGGTCGCCAGTATTAAACTCAAAGAGAAAGACCTGTATATGCACTGTCTCCTCGCTGTTGATGCAGATGTGTTGTTCAATATGGGTGTATTTACTTCCGATAAAAAAATTCCGCAAGATTTTCTATCCAAATTTGAGTTTACCGCGTATCGCTATAAATACAAACCTGTAGTGAAGTTTGATTCCAGTTTGAAGTTGAGCTATGCGCGTCCAGAATGGGCAGAAACGGAAAAAGAATACCGGATTTTTAGAGAAGAACAAACCATTGCACAAAAGGAAATCCGCTATCCTGAGAGTAATTTTGGGTACTCTTCACTCTCAGATTATTTTCAAGATTCTTTAAAAGGTGAATATAAATATGCCAACCCTATTGCATTCCCAACGGGTGAAAATGTGAGCCTGCAAATTGTACGCGACGGGAGCATGGCCATTTATTCTAATTTTAAAACGTTCAGAGATCAGCGGGTGCTGACAGAGAAAGGTTTTGATTATAAGCGGTATAAGTTTGTCCAAGACTCTATCAAAAATTATTATGATAGCATTTCCAATTCCTACAACAAGGTTACTTACCGGAATACACTAGAACCCACCGAACTTACAGATACCATTTGGTTTGATGGCACCCATGTGATTGAAGTATCAGAAACTACCTATCCGGGTTCTTCTTTGGTAGTCTACAATAAATCAATTCGGGGCGAATATTTCCAATATTCTATCTATACAACATATGACGCAAAACGCGGTATGTCCGAGGTGGTAAAAACCAGCATTGAGTCTATACAACCGGAGGTATATAACCCCCGCATTTTGGATAGCAACGCGATAGGGAATATGATGGTTTCCTTGCTATCATCAAGTGATAGTATTGATTTATTTCGTGCCGCTGACTACAGTTTTTATCTGTCGCGCACCCCTGTTAACTTTAATGATACCTTATTCTCTATCTTGAAAAAGATGGATAAAAATACCCTGTATGGCAAAAACTATGTTGGCAATATTGAATCCAAATTGATTGGTGATAATTACCTGCCCCTGATTGGCTTCTATATGGATAAATACCGCAGGGGTGGAGATACCAGTGAAATCCAAGCAGCCATGTTGGCCAATCTTGGCCGTTTAAGGAACAAGGAGGCCTTGGATAGTCTGTTGTTTTGGTTGCTAGAAGAAACTCCACTAGAGCCTGAAAATGCTTCAAATTCCTATGTGTTTACTTCTATCATTAATACCGCCTATGATTCGCTAGAACTCTGGAAAAATCACTATAAAAAGTTGCTGCCACTCAACCGCTACCACGAATATGAGGATGCAATTATGTCGCTTGGCTTGAGAATGCTCGATAGCAATCTCATTGATTCTGCGGTCTTTGCAGTTATGGTGGATGATTTGGTGCTCAGTTTTAGAGATGATCTAAAAAGGAAATTGTCTAAAGCAGCACAAAATTCTTGGAGTTACGGGTATGGCTATGGTTATAATAGTTACGACGATTCTAGAAGCGGTGGCTATTATGGATATAGTGATGACGAAAACTATGAGTATGGTACCTACCGCAATTGGTTGTTTACTTCCAATGCTGCTTATGATTATGGTTATTCAGATTATGATTACTCAATGAGCTATGGTGGCTCTGGAAGTTTGGCGGCACATGCACTCAGGAATACACAATCATTTTATCCAAGCTATGGCAGTTACGGCAATAGTTATGAATACAATTATGGTGGATATCAATCAGGAAATACCTTGTATGACAAGGCTAGAATTTTAGTTCGCTTCTATAAGCAAAATGCAGATATCCCGAAACGTTTAAATAAGGTTTATAAGCTACAAGATGACGCTGAAAAAATGCAGTTTATCAATCTCTTTTTGAAGCATAAAATTGCCATGCCCGACACCATGTACCGTCATTATTTGAAGAATATGGAAACCCAATACGGCTTTGTGCAAATGCTTAAAGACCGCAAATACACAGACAGTATTCCGAAGAACTTCTTTACGGAAAAAGATATGGTTACTTCTTTTGTGAATTACAGACACTTTACTAAAAAAGATACTGTTGTATTTCTTGCAAGAAAAGTGGTCGATTTTGAAGGCGAAAAAGGGGCTATGTATTTCTGGAAACACAGAGATAAGGAAAGCAAGGCGAAAGAAAAGGATCAGGAATGGATGTATTCTGTAATTTGGATAGGAGAGAAGGATACCTTCAACACCATGAAAGCACCGCGATATTATCATTTTGACCAAAAGTGGAGCAAAAAACTATCTGCAAAGGATATGATGAATAATGAAATCGCTGAACTTTACTATTGGAAACACGACCTATGGCAGCCACTAGCGCCCGAAGAAGAATATAATTATGGATATGATGGCGGCTGGGAATTTCGATAAGCTGCTTTGATCAAGGGAATGTTCTATTATATGGCCGCGAAGTGTTAATTTCGCGGCCATATCTGTATGGGATTCTTTCAGGAAATACAAAAAGGAGAAAAAAGTATCTGTATAATCGGTCTAGGTTATGTAGGTCTGCCAATTGCACTAGAATTTGCCCGCAAATTCAAAGTAGTGGGTTTTGATATCAATCAGGGCAGGGTAGACCTGATGAATCAAGGAATTGACCCCAGTAAGGAATTGGAATCTTCTGCTTTTGAAGGCTGTGATATTACATTTACCGCGAATGCAGATGAAATCAAATCCTGCAGTTTATATATTGTGGCTGTTCCAACGCCTATTAACGATGCCAATGAGCCAGATCTAACACCCTTAATTGGCGCATCTAAAGCAGTGGGTAACGCCATCTCTAAAGGGGATTATGTGATTTATGAAAGCACTACCTACCCAGGATGTACTGAAGATGATTGCGTCCCTGTCATTGAGAAAATAAGCGGCCTTAAGTTCAACGAAGACTTTAAAGTGGGCTATTCCCCTGAACGTATTAATCCGGGTGATAAAGAAAGACCGCTTACCAAAATCTTAAAAATCGTAAGCGCCAGCGATGCAGAATCTTTGGATGTAATTGCAGATCTATACGCCAGTATTATTGAGCCCGGTGTGTACCGTGCAGCAAGCATCAAAGTAGCAGAAGCTGCAAAAATTATTGAAAATACCCAGCGTGATATGAATATTTCACTGATGAATGAACTCAGTGTGATTTTCAATAAGATTGGAATCAATACCTACGATGTTATCGAAGCAGCAGGAACAAAATGGAACTTCCATAAATATACTCCAGGCTTGGTTGGTGGACACTGTATTGGGGTTGATCCATACTATTTGCTGCACAAGGCAGAGTCTATGGGCTTGCACCCTAGGGTTATTGCTGCTGGTAGATACACCAATGATGCTATGGCGGGTCACATTGCTCAAAAAGCCATTAAAAAGCTGAACAAGTTAGGCAAAGTGGTAAAAGACAGCCGCATTCTTATCATGGGCGCTACTTTCAAAGAGAATGTTGCGGATATTAGGAACTCTAAAATCGTGGATATTGTAAATGAATTGAATTCCTATTCGGTGAATGTAGATGTCATAGACCCACACGCAGATTCAGCAGAATTGCATCATGAATACGGATTTTCACTCGCTGCAAATGCTTCAGGTAAATACGATGGTATCATTCTCGCAGTATCGCATAGCGATTATTTGAATCTGAACGTAGATTGGTTTTCACAATACCTAACGGCAGACGGTTTCTTAATCGACCTTAAAGGCCTTTACCGCCATGCGGAACCCGCCCAAAGGTTTGATTACGCTTCGTTGTAAGTGAAACCGCCCTGCACAATTATAGTGCGCAGTTTCAAAACAAAGCATTAAGATACTACCTCGGCAACCACGAATGTGCTGCCTCCAACGTAAATTACCTCATCTTTTGCGCAGGCAGATTTAGCAGCCTCTAAAGCAGTTGATACACTGGAATATACGCTGCCGGTAAAGCCAAAGGCAGTAGCATGGTCGCCCAAAATCTCAGCATCCAAACCCCGAATCACATTGGGCTTGCAGTAGTAATAGATTGCATCCTTGGGTAGTAAAGGAAACATTTTCCCTAAATCTTTGTCATTCACAACACCGATCACCATGTGAATGCGCGCTTTTTGTAAGGATGCCAATTGCTTCATCGTTTCGCGCAGTCCGTGTTCGTTATGCGCTGTATCGGCAATCACCAATGGAGTCTCTTGCAGAATATCCCAGCGTCCGCGAAGACCTGTGTTCTGTTGCACATGTTTTAATCCTAAGATGGTTTTATCCGGGTCAAAGCGGTACTTGCCCGTTTTCTCTAGTACCTTGAGGCTTTTAGCCACTGTGGCTAGGTTTTTTTGCTGATAGTTGCCTTTCAATGGGAAATGCTGAACCCATTGGACATCAGCAGTTTCTGCCAAATAAAAGGGACTGCCTTTTTCCTTGGCCATTGCTGTGAAAACCCCGAGCACGGAATCACTGGCCTCACCTATAACTACAGGTATGTTGGATTTTATGATTCCCGCTTTTTCAACGGCTATTTTCTCTACCGTATCTCCGAGGAATTCCATGTGGTCAAGCCCAATATTGGTAATCACGCTGAGCTCTGGCGTTATCACATTCGTGCTGTCAAGTCTGCCACCCATGCCCACTTCAATAATCGCAATGTCCACGGCCTGTTCTCGGAAATATTCAAAAGCCATTCCTACGGTGAGTTCAAAAAAACTGGGCTTTACATCTTCAATAAATGCCTGCATTTTTTCCGTAAATGCAATCACCGCATCCTCAGAAATCATATTCCCGTTAATGCGAATTCTCTCTCTGAAATCTTTTAAATGCGGGGAGGTGTACAATCCTGTTTTAAACCCGTGCTCCTGAAAAATAGACGCCAGGGTAGAACTTACCGAACCTTTACCATTAGTGCCTGCAACGTGTATACATGTCAATCCAAGTTCAGGATGGTTCAATGCATCCATTAAAGCATGGGTGTTATTTAAGTCTGCTTTATAGGCAGCCTTGCCAATATGCTGAAATACAGGCAACCTGGAAAACAGGTAATCCAGCGTTTCTGCGTAATTTCTCACGCCAGTGATTAAATTGATTGCTTAATTGTAAGGGTTACCAAACCACTTTCTGGGCATTTTTCACCCACCTTTGAAAAGCTAGACTTACTCATGAAGTAGTCAAATACTGCTTTCATGTTGCTTTCGCTTCCTGTATAGGTTGTACCTCTAGCGCCATATTGCACTACACTTGCATTTCCTGCGCAGTCAACAGATACACGGCACACGATATTGCCTTCGCCATCTGCATTCACCTTTCTTACGGTACTACTGAGTTTAAAGTTGGTGAAATTTGCAGAGTACAATCCAGTGCCACTGCCTGGACGTGAGCCCCCATTGCCAGTTACACCGCCATTATTTCCACCATTGCCACTACCAGTTCTGCCCGTGCCGCCTGGAAAACCATTCGGATCACCGGGCTGACCGTTGCCAGTTCTAGCGCCTACCTTGCCAATTCTATCTTTAAGTCTAGGGTCTACAGAAGGTTGTGTGCTCACCGGTGGCTTAATTGGAGGCAAGTTAACACTGTTGTCAGCATCGTTCTGCGCAATATCACCATATCCACCGCTATTGCTGGCTTGGCCTCCGTTGTCGCCCACGGGTCCGCCCTGTGCAGGTGGAGTGGGCGAGGGACCACCTTGATCTGGTTGTCCAAAACCTCCATCAACAACACCAAAATCCAATTCCACAACCCCTTGGGTTTCAGGGAAAGGAGGATTGTCTACACTGATTCTTACAAAATACATCAGCAGAATAAGCAGGGCAGTAATTACAAGCGCGATACCTCCAGATTGAACTTTCTCACTGGTACTTGTAGTTAACTTGGTTTCTATTACGTACATCGATGAATTTATTTAATGATAACGGCTTGTCTTACCGATATATTCGATCCAGTCAATAAAGGTAAACGATTTGCAAATTCTGAAGCCTCTTGTTCTGTGTTGAAACGGCCCAAAACAACTTTGGATAGGCTGCTGTTTTCTGGCTTAATATGCGAAGCTGCATGTCCAGCGGCAATCCATCTTTTACATTCAGCAGCAGCCAAACTTTCGTCCATGTACATACCCCCGAGCACATAAAACAAGCCCTTTTCTGCCTTCATGGTTTCCATGTAGGCTTCTATACTTGGAATGCTTTGTAAACTTGGTTCTGCTGAGGTAGAAACAGTTTCTTCTGCAACTGCAGCTATTTCCTGAGCAGCCGGCGCTACATCTTGTATTTCTTTTTCAGTAAGTGTTTGAATAGGCAACACACTGGCTTGTTGCGTGCCTTTTTGTTGTGATTTTACATATTGCATTCCAAACCACGTCCCGGTGCCCGCAAGGGTTAGAATCGCGAAAATGGCAGCAGCCCTGAACAACCAATGCATTTTACGCACTTTGGGTTCTTCGATATGCACCACTTCCGCTTCTTCAAATTCTTCAGTTAGGGTTTCAAGAACAATCTCTTGGACTTTTGTAGGTTTTTCAACTACCGGCTGAATAACATTTTCTTTCGGTGCCATGAGCTCATCCAAACGCATCATCGGCAAACCAAAGGTGTCTTTTGAAAAGTTTAGTGTATTACTCGGCAGAAAGAAAATCTGCTGCTCTTGATTCAAGAAGAAATTTCCAAGGGCTCCAAAAGACAAATTTCTTTTTTCTTCAAGTTTGTTTTTAATGTCAGCAACAAAATCATGCACTACGGTTAATGCCTGATTGTAATTGAGTCCTTCTTGTTGGCGAATGTGATTCACCAAAATTCCATCATCTTCTAGTATAGCACTATTGAAAAATAGAGTCCGAACAGAAGGCCTAATTTCACGGGTAATTGCATTTGCCGATGCTTGTGAATCCCTATAGATAAAAGAACCCAACTGACTTACCGTAACGCAATGGTGCAAGCCCAATAATTCAGTGATATAAGATTCGATTTTATTCGCCATGTCTCCGTGGATTCAAATTTAATACAATTCTCCGTGCTATCAAAATGAGGCAGAGATTCCGCCCATGATATTTAAGCGGTAACTGTTGTATCCATACCACACTTGGTAGCGCTGGTTGATGAGATTTGACCCTTGTACCCAAAAACGAACCAGTCCTTTCAGACGGTAGTCAACCCTGAGGTTCAAATCCGCAAATCCCTTCATAACCAAGTTATTATTGCCTCCAATCTGTCTTGCGTAACGCTTGCCTTGACCATCTACGCCTAAGGTGAAGATGAATTTATTGTAGAGATTATAAGCTGCAGAAACTGAGTAGGTTTCAGTTGGCATGTGCCAAGCTTTTAACTCATTCTTTGTGGTATAGTTGTTAATGCGACCTGAAGCAGCAACACGCAAATTTTCACCAATGCTAAATCGCACGTCTCCTGCAAAATACAAGTTACTTACCTCATCATAGACCAGTTGCAAGGCACCAATGGTATCTGCACTGACAACAGCTAAAGGCATATCACTCATAGTGTTGCCACCAAATTCCACATTGAACTGTGAGTTTTCAGTAATTCTGCCTTTGATACCTGCGAATCCTTTGAGTTGTTCGTAGGTGTTATATACCTGAACGGTGTCGTAGGTGAAGGGAACCAATTCGCTAAATCTGCGA
>JBEIRK010000193.1:0-3420 GCA_040376005.1 Flavobacteriales bacterium | reverse complement strand
TCTATTCTATCGAGCAAGGGGCCCGAAATACGGCTTAAATAGCGGTTTACAACCCCTGGGGCGCACACACATTCGCGATCTGGATGGTTGTAATACCCACACGGGCAAGGATTCATGCTGGCGACCAACATAAAACTCGCCGGGTATTCTACTGCCCAACGCGCGCGCGAAATGGTAACCCGTCTTTCTTCCAAGGGTTGACGCATGACTTCTAATACGGTGCGCTTAAACTCTGGCAATTCATCTAAGAACAATACCCCATTGTGTGCCAAGGAAATTTCACCAGGTTGGGGTTGATTCCCTCCTCCGACCAAGGCTACATCGCTAATGGTGTGGTGCGGCGAACGAAAAGGACGCTGTGCAACCAAACTCGCAGATGCACCCAACTTGCCTGCCACAGAGTGTATTTTGGTCGTTTCTAAGGCTTCGTGAAGGGTCATGGGCGGCAATATGGTGGGTAAGCGCTTGGCCAACATGGTTTTGCCCGCACCGGGCGGACCGATAAGGATAATATTGTGGCCTCCAGCGGAAGCGATTTCCATGGCCCGCTTGATATTTTCCTGCCCTTGCACATCGGAGAAGTCCACATCATACGATGTGTACGCAGCTTCAAAATCTCCCCTTGGGTCTGCCACTGCGCGTGTGAGACTGGTTCGGCCGTCCAGAAAATCCGCAACCTGCTTGAGATTTTCTACGCCATACACTTCCAAGTCTTTCACAATAGCTGCTTCGCGCGCGTTTTCTAGGGGTAAAATAATGCCCTTGAACTTGTCTTTCATGGCTTGCAGGGCAATGGGTAGTGCGCCTTTAATAGGCAACACCTTTCCATCCAAACCCAACTCACCCATAATTACATACTGCTCTAAGGCATCGCTGCTTATTTGAAAGGTGGCGGCCAACATCCCCACAGCAATGGGTAAGTCGTACGCACTTCCTTCTTTTCGTAAATCCGCAGGGGCCAAATTGACCACGATTTTCTGTCGGACCGCTTCAAAGCCGCTGTTTTTAACAGCTGCATCCGTGCGAAACAGACTCTCTTTTACCGCGCTGTCGGGTAATCCAATAACAAAATTTTTAAACTCAGTTGTGGTAGCGCCAGTGTTGACTTCCACAGTGATGCGGGTGGCATTGACTCCATGCACCGCACTTGCATAACATTTGACAAACATAAATCATTAATAAATTTTTGAACCTTTTATAATTTTTAAACCTAAATCAGAAACGGCAGCCAGCTCCTCTTCTCGCATGTTCTGGCTGATTTTAACAGTATACTTCCCCTTTTTCAACTTAATGTTGCCAAGGATTGGTTGCTCATAACTCAATAAATTACTCATTCCCTTTCCCAACCACTTTCCCGTTTTGTCGGACAAAGCAATTTGAAACTGCTGCTTTATTTTCGTATCCGGACCTTCAACGGTGTATAGCAGCCAAATATTCGAATACGCGTAGCTCCCCGAAATGCGCAAGCCACAAACCATGTCATACACATAGTTGTCTTCTTTTACTTCAAAAACGAAGGTTTGAGGCTCATGCCAACTCCATTTTTTGATATTTACTTCATGAAATTCGTCAAAAACAGTATTGGAATCTGTCATGCAACCCCCTAGAAATAAGGTGATTAACATAAACATTGCGACTGCTCTTGCCCGGTTTATCATCGTTGAATTTGCTTCAAAAGTAAATCAATCAATTGTTTTTCGCCATTAAAAAGGAAATTTACCTCTGTAAAAAGATAAAAAATAGATTGGGGAGCAGGATGCAATGGACGCATGCGCATCCAATCTTTTCGCGTTGTGAGCAGATAATCTGCGCCTTGTGCACGTTGCGCCGCAGTCCAATCTTGAATGTCTTTTTCATCAAACCTGTGATGGTCTCGATAACCAAAATTCTCACGGACCTCAAATTGGGTTTGGATACCTCTAATGAAGGCCTGGTTTTGTGCCAATGCCGACACCGCGACCACTTTAGCACCCACAGGCAGGGTTTCCCCCATATCATTCAATGGACCTACACTCGCATAATGCGCAAAAAATACATGTTCTGAATAGCCATCCAAGCGCTTGCGCAGCTGCCCTGCCTCAGCACTGCTTAAATCTGCTGGGCACTTGGTTACAACGATAGCCTGTGCATATGTTGCCGCACTTGGAAACTCTCGCAAATTGCCCGCAGGTATGGGAGCATCTAACCAAAAAGGACGGTTGTAATCACACAAGAGAATGGCCATATCGGGCATCAAAGGCAGGTGCTGGAAGCCATCATCGAGCACCACGCAAGCCGCTGATGGCCTTTGCTTCTGAATTGTGGAAATACCCAAAACCCGATTTTCACAGACATAAACAGCCGCTGCCTCTCCCAAACTTTGTTTTACCTCCAAGGGCTCATCACCGAATTCCGCTGCCCGTCCCAAGGTCTGCACTTCCAGAAAACCACGCGTTTTGCGCCCATACCCCCGTGACAACACCGCAGGTTGCAATGCATGTAACTGTTGCGTTAGCCATATTACAAAAGGCGTTTTTCCTGTTCCACCCACGGTAAGATTGCCTACAACCACAGCAGGAATCTCCCCTTTGCTACGCTTGTGAGAGGCAATAAACCACTTACGCCGAAGCTGGGCAACAATCCCATACAATTGGCCTAATGGCCATAAAATCACGCGCCTTGCATTCATTTTTCTTGAGGTAAAATGGGCCAATTTTTAAAAATTATCTCCGCTACGCTGCGAGATCCTGTCTGCGTAAAATGAAAAAAATCGTAGTAATTATCCGTGCTAGATGGCAACAAAGTTGCCAAATCTATAACGTGTATTTTATCAGCATATTCAGCTCCAAGTCCTTTTACAGCTTGGTTATACTGATGTAATTTGGTCCAATAATGCAATGCACTTTTTCCTTGAAAAGACAAGGTTCCAAGTTGAATTCCTGTAACTGGATCTATACCTGGAGCCAGCAAGGTGGGCTGGGTTATGAATATAGGCGTTGCGCCAACTCCCCAGCAGATTTCAGCTAAAGCCAATACACGTTTTTTATATTCCTGAACCTTGCTCGATGTGTCACTACGCCACCCCGCAGTATCTGCCTTTGGCCAAGTTTTGATATCTATAAATTGATGGCCGACGCCCATGGTGGCCGCATTTCGAGACCGCTTCCAAGACAGATATAGATTGAAGGTTTCAAAATTCTCTAACCACCGTTTCTTATTGGAAAGATGGTATTGTTCATAGGCATTGAGACCATCTGCAGCGACATCATTACAGCCAATGAGAAACACCACAACATTGGGCTTATATTTTAAAATATGCTGCTTCAGCAGCAAGCTGTGCCCAAAGGTACTGTGTCCATCAAGACCCGCATTATTTACCCAAATCGGTTTTCCTGATTGCTGCATCAACTGCATGAATACGGCGGGCCAATCCTCACCATC
>JBEIRK010000135.1:0-6303 GCA_040376005.1 Flavobacteriales bacterium | reverse complement strand
TGCTGATTATGGGGAATATCATTCTTCACCACAGTTGCAGTTCCTACATCTACAGAAAGCGTATTGTAGCTCAACCCCGTGTAGTTCACACGGATACCATACAAGGGGATTAAGTCGAAAGTCTGGGCTGCAGCATTGAGACATACTGTCCCAAGAGCAAGCAGAAAAAATAGTTTAAAGCTCAAGCGCATTTATCTAAGTACTGTTACTGTACCTCGATAAACAAAAATCTTGCCATCAACATATCTAAATACAATATGGTATGCATAAATGCCTTCTGGTGCAGGATCTCCTGCATCATCTGTACCCATCCAGCGTTTTGCAGGATCCTTGGATTCAAACATTTTAGCACCCCAACGGTCATAGATTTTCATGCTATAGTTGCTCAAGCCGAAAGTGGTAGATGGTCCAAAACCTTCATTCAGTCCGTCATCATTGGGAGAGAATGTATTGGCAATCCACATCTGTAACTCAGGATTCAGCGTAATGCTCTTCGTAATCGAATCTCTACAACCATTTGCAGTCTTCACCAGCAATGTAACAGGTCTTTGTCCTTGCTCACTAAATGTAACTTTTACAGGACCACCCGTTGTGTTGGTTTGGCCATCATGGAAGGTCCACAGATATTGTGCTGCACCACTGCCTGTAAATGTGAGTTCATGGTCTGTATCCATACCGCGGGTTTCCGTTTGTATATGGCTAAAGTTCGCGATTGGGTTGGCGTAGACATCAACAGGCACAGGGCCTGCAGTTGCCACACAACCCCTATTTGAAGTAACAGTTAGCGTTACATTGTAGCTATTCGCATTATTATAGGTGTAGGTTGGATCTTCAAGTGTGGAGTTTCCACCGTCTCCGAAATTCCAAGCATACCCAGCGATAGAACCCGTATTTACTGCAGCAGTGGCATTGAAAGGTATTGGATTCTTAGCACAAGCTGTCCCTGCGGTGAAGGATACTGTTGGTGTTTCAGCAACATATACCTTATCATTAAAGGAACTTGCACAACCAAAGGCTGATTTTGCATCTAAGGTAATGGTATACCAGCCTGTATCAGTCATACTCTGGGCGCTGATATTCTGCGTATTGAAATTATTGCCGTTGGAGAAATTCCAATTATAGACCATTGGACTGGCTCCGTTTGTAGCCGTAGTATTGGTGAACACAAAGCTATTGCCTGTAAAGCACTGATTCTTGTTATTCACAGTGAACGCTGCATTCGGCACAGGCAACACAAACACCCTACGCAGGGTTGAATCTGCGCAACCTGTAGGAGAGGTAACCACCAATGTAATATTATAGGTACCTGCATTTGCATATGCTTTCTGAAGTACATCTTTCGTAACAGCAGTGCTGCCATCATCCAACTTCCATTTTGAATTGAAGGTGCCAAAATTGGTAAGATTTACAAAATCATATTTATAGGTGCCCAAGCATGAGCTATCCTTACTGATGGTAAAGTCCGCTTTAGGTGCTTCTTTAACATCTATAACACGGGTTGCAGTGTCTGCGCAGCCTTGACTAGTCTTTATGATATAACGCACATTGAATTTGCCCAAACCTGAATAGGAATGGGAAGCTGTTGCTGTATTGTCTGTTCCACCGTCGCCATAAGTCCAGTCGTGGGTCGCAGTCACACCTGTAACATTAAATGCCTTCTTAGGCGTAAAGTCAAATTTGTTGTTTACGTTACACTGTACCGAGTCATTTACATCAAAAGGCGCTTCTGGAGAAGCAAATACGATAAGATTACGACTCACACTATCCTTACACGCATAGGTGCCTGAAGTGATTACCAGTTTGACAGTGTATGTGCCGTAGGCCGAGAATTTCTTTTTCAGAACTGAGGCAGTAGTTGCAGAGGTTCCATCACTGAAAGACCACCTCCGAGAAGTAATGCTGCCTTTTGTAATGGTACTTGCATCGTTCATACTGTAATAATGCACATCGAAACAACGCGAGGAGTCTGTGGTTGCTATTATAGCTCTAGGCTCTGGTGCAACATATACAGATTTGGAAGTAGAATCGATACAGCCCTTGTCCGTTTGGTTGTAAAGCCTTACTCGATAATTCCCTGTATCGCTGAATTTAATATTGGTAAGTGAGGGCTGACCAGTAACGGTTTGCTTCTCATACTTCCAAGTATTGCTTATAGTACCATAAGCTACTGTACTATTGTCTTTAAAGTCAAAACTATTGGCCTTCTTACACACATTATTTGTAGTTGAGCTCATAGACATGACTGGCAACGGGTGAATGATGATGCTCGAATCTGCAGTATCGCGACAACCGTGCACTGTTTCTGTGATCATGCGCACAAAGAAGGTGTCATAACCTGCATAAGAGTGGTTTGTAGTAAGTCCAGTCCCATTGTTTCCATCTCCAAAAGTCCAGAAGGTTTTTGCAATTCCGCCTTCTCCAAATGATGAATCTCTGAACAATGCAGGAGCTTTCTGGCAATATTCTGATTTCCCTGAGTAATACACTGCAGTGGGCATAGTATACACGCCAACTGAACCCGTTACAGAATCCACACAACCCTTTTTGGAGGTTACCAAATATTTTACAGGAAATATTCCCGTGGTATCAAAATTTATTCTGAAGCGGTCCAGGGTGCTGAATGTATCACGTTTACTTACGGACTGTATATAAGTACGTGTAATTTTCCATGATGCACTCTTATAACTATCACCATTGAACTTGGTATCGTCTGACAGTGAAAAGAAATTGGTTGGCAAACACTTGTCTGTAGTGTCAGACTTAAATGCAGGAGCCAATTTATTATATCTGAAGACGAACGTGCTATCTGTAATGGCACAACGCGTGGCTGAATCATAAATACGCACCCATACCTTTCCTTGAGCTCTTGCAGTGTAGGTATTCAACTTACTAGAATCCTGCCATTTGTAGAAGAAGCTGGTTTTAACAGGACCTGTAAATTTATAATTCAAGGTATCTGCACATTGGAATGCTGTATCTGGCATATCATATACAGGACCTGGCAAGATATCAATAATCTTACTTCGGGTAATGGTATCTGTACCACCGCAAGCGCCTGGTACGGCTACTCTCATCACTACGAAGAAAGAACCTACACGTTGAAACTTGTGGGATGCATTTCTACCTGTATCTCTTGGCGTTTTGTCACCATAATCCCAATGTATGCTTTTAATTTTTGGGTTGGTGGTTAATGCTTTCAGCTTTACCAATTCACCCGGACATTTCCCATTTCGGGTAATGCTAAAATCGTATTCCAAGTTTTCAAAAAGGGCACCTGAGCAATAAGAATAACTCTCGTATTGTCCCATACCATATACCACAGCTATGAATCCCGAATCACACTCGATCGTGTTGGTAGATGGATTCGCTACCTGAACTTGTATAAAACTCTGACCCGCGCATGGCACATCGGTGAAACTTGTACTTGATAAAAAAGTACCATTTAATTTCACCGCCTTTTTTGCGTTCGAGTTCACCATAATGTTCACATAGTGGCGGGTCATGTTATTGGTCGTCGCAGTGCCTACAACCGACTTCAACATTTTTTGGCTGTAATCAGGCATGATCAAAATGGCAGGATCACCATTATTACCCGTTGTCCCTGCGCAGGTTCCACCATTCTTCATATATTGAATTACCATGATATTGCTATCAGAAGTAATACAAGTTGCCGAATTGGTAGTCACATCAGCCTGATACCATTGACCTGCGTTTCTGGTAGAAACCAAGGTGCCATTGGCGTAAATTTTTGTATTTGGCTTAACCGCTACAACACGATATACATAGCCTTTAGACTGATCCTTGAAGGGAGTTAGTACATGCTTCTTACCTAAAATACTGCTTGGAAATACTTGTGTATACAAATGGTCAACAGCGACACCACAAGATTGATTCGGTATTTTTACTGAACGCATTCCTGAGAACACATTGATTTTTCCGCAACCGTTAATCACGCGAACTCGGGTACCCGTCAAATCACCTTTGGTGTCGTTTCCGCCTGTATTTCCATCCGCTGGATCACTTTGCACTTGATATACTTGACCGCGGGTAAGGGTAACAGTAAAGGGCGTTCCTGCAGCTTTACCTGAAGCCAGCTTGGTTGTTGGTGTAATTTCTACTTCTACTGAATTATCCATGCCCACAACCACAAATTCACTTGGCATGAACGACGAGCCAGGTCTTTGAGTAGGTGTAAATGCAGCCACATAAAATTCTGGCGCAGGAGGAATAGATTCGTAAGGCAATACGAATGTTCCATCCGATCGGTTCTGCTCCAAATTCAGCGTATATACATTGATCGGATCTTTGGCGACAATACGCAAACTGCGCTTGCTTTCTATATCCGATGATGCTTTTTCAAACCCCTGAGGATAATAAAAGCCAGGATCCGCATTGTAACGGTTTACCTTACCCGCAGTAATGTTCATTGTTTGGGTACTGCCCGAAATCCTTGGGTTGTCAATTGTAATGGTCGTATTTACCTCAGAGGTAATATAAACCAACAATGAGTCCGGATAACCACCGCTTCGGGCTTCCATTTCCATGAAACTGAAATAGAACGTTTTACCCGTAGATGATATTTGCCCCTTAATGGAGGGAAGGAACAAAATGCTAGCGCATAGAAACGCCAAGCGTAGAAAAAACTTCATCTTGCGAATTTAAACTATTGTAGTGAATATTTATTCACAGCGCGAGGACAGTATCACAGTTCTGTCATTTTGACAAATACATGACAATCAAAACCGAATGATTATTCTATGGCTCCGCTTGCAACCAATTCATTACCTATGTAAAAAGCAGCAAACTGCCCTGAAGCAACTGCCTTCTCTGCTGAAGTAAATTTTGCAAAGAATTTTCCGTTTTGATTGAATAGTCGTCCCATAAATAAGGGCTGCCTATAGCGAATGCGCATTTGAAAGTCCATACTCTGACCTTCCTTAAACGCTAAATCCGGCCTAACCCACACCATCGTCCCTGGCTCTATAGCAATACCCTTGGCATACAATCCTGGATGGCCTGCCCCCTGCCCCACATAAATAATATTCTCTGTCACATCGGTATACAAGACAAACATAGGCTCGGGTTTTCCCCCGATATGCAAGCCTTTGCGCTGCCCAATGGTATAAAAATGCGCCCCTGTATGCGTGCCAATTAGCGCACCATTTTCTCTGATATACTCGGGCATAGCAACCATCTCCTCAAGGCTGTTTTCCTCGGCTTCTAAGTTTTTCTTATGCGCATCCAAACAAGCTGCATTCGCTGCTATTTCAATTACATCGCCCGATTTAGGCAGCAATTGTTGTTGTAAAAAATCTGGCAGACTCACTTTGCCGATGAAGCACAACCCTTGACTATCTTTCTTTGTTGCGGTCACAAGGCCAGCCCTTTCCGCAACATTCCGAACTTCGGGCTTTAATAAATGACCGATTGGAAATAGCGCCTTTGCAAGTTGCGCCTGACTGAGCTGACACAAAAAATAGCTTTGGTCTTTGTTGGGATCCTGTCCTGCAAGCAAACGGTAAACCACCTTTCCATCAACTTCTATCTCATCTTTCTGAACGTAATGGCCCGTTGCTACATAGTCAGCACCCAAGGATAAGGCTGCTTTGAGAAACAAATCAAACTTAATCTCCCGATTACAAAGTACATCAGGATTGGGTGTGCGGCCGCGCGAATACTCGCGAAACATGTAATCGACAATTCTCTCCTTGTACGATTCAGACAAATC
Organism: Flavobacteriales bacterium; assembly: GCA_040376005.1. Lineage (GTDB taxonomy): Bacteria > Bacteroidota > Bacteroidia > NS11-12g > UBA955 > JAGXTF01. Next base: position 575 of record JBEIRK010000135.1, on the reverse strand, counting down.
CAAAACTTGAAAAGGAATTCCCAATTGCTCTGCTACCATCATCGCATCGCGGCTGTCATCAATCCAAGGACACTCATCCTCTAAGGTAACGGATGCCTCGTTCCAGTTGCGCATAAACAAACCAATAACCTCATGCCCTTGCTCCTTGAGCAAGTATGCTGCTACTGAACTATCAACACCTCCACTTAGTCCTACTACTATACGTGCCATACGATTACTTAATATCCTCCCTCCCGCTTGCGCAAAAACCATTCCGCTGTAAACAACAGAATTATGGCCAGAAAGATCCACTTGATATGTATAAATGCTGTAGCCGTAGACTCATAATACAGAACCTTTCTTGCATCCTTGCGATTGAGCAGGGTTTTTACACATTGTTCCGCTTGCGCAGCGCCAAAATAAGCCCCTTGATTTCGCGAAGCCATATTGCGCAGCAGGCCAAAATCCGCCACTGTTTTTTCCAATTCCAGAACTAGATCCGTAACCGTAAAACGCGACACTGCGGTTTCTTTTGATGTCCCCAGGTGTGTCGCCACCAATTCATATTCTCCATAAGGTAAAGCTCCCAAATCCGC
>JBEIRK010000012.1:0-31441 GCA_040376005.1 Flavobacteriales bacterium | reverse complement strand
GGCAGTGAGCTCGCTAGAAGAGGAAGACAAGCCTGCAGATGACAAAGGAGAACTTATGAAAACCCATGCGGGCTTTATTCAGAGAACCACTGTGTTCTACAATCCTACCGATTGTTCAGGGTATGACGCGGTAATCAATCCCAGTCCGCTAGAGCCACCGATTCAATTTACATATTCCCTACAAATACGCTATAAAATCACACCCGATGTGCGCGTAATTGACAATTCAAAAACCATCAAAACCACAGAATTAATGATCATCACACCCCAAGGTGAGATTAAGGAAATTAAGAAATAATTAGGTTAAATCTTCATAGAAATGCCGGCAATATCAGAATGCCGGCATTTCTATTTTATAGGCTTAAGTAGCCCTTTATTTTAAGGTAACATACATAGGGCAGTGGTCGGAATGCACGGCATCTGCCAATATTTTAGCCTCAACCAACCGCGGCGTCAAATGGTCTGAAATGCTGATATAATCAATACGCCAACCCTTGTTATTCACCCTCGCATTGGCCCTGTAGCTCCACCAAGTATACCAATCAGGCTCGGGATTCAATTGCCTAAATCCATCGGTAAATCCGCTGTTAAACCACTTCTCCATCCAAGCGCGTTCTTCGGGTAAAAATCCGCTAGAATCTTTATTACCCGCAGGGTTGTGAATGTCTATGGGTTTGTGACAAATATTGTAATCTCCGCATACGATTAATCCGGGCAATTCCTTGGATAATTCAGCAGCATATTCAAAAAAATGATCGAGAAATTTATATTTCACCTCTTGCCGAATATCGCCTGTAGTTCCGCTAGGGAAATAGACCGACAACACGCTAAAATCTGCAAAATCTGCACGAATACAACGCCCTTCCGCATCAAAATCATCGTGCTTGCAACCATATTCAATGTGTTTGGGTGCGATTTTTGAAAAAATAGCCACTCCGCTATAGCCTTTTTTCTGCGCAGAATACCAAAAATGATGGTAGCCCAGTGACTCAATAGCCGCCAAATCAGCCTGCTCTTTTTCCGCCTTTATTTCTTGCAAACACACCACATCAGGGTTCTCTTGCTTGAGGAAATCAAACAATCCCTTGTTGGCTGCAGCGCGTATGCCATTTACATTATATGTTAATATTTTCATGCGTTCTTTTTTTAATACAAAAACCTATTCAATCCCAACATTCCATCATGAGCAAATGCCCAGTTTCATAGTGTATTTCTACAAAGCCGTCCGCAACTACCGCATTGCTGCTGCCGCTTCGAAAGGGCAAATGTAAGGTCTCATTATCCAGTGCGAATGCCAAATTTGTGGTACTCACGCCCTCGGCCATACCTATGGGCAACAAGGATATTTTACTTCCCGCAGGATACCATTTCTTAAACACTTTAGGTAGGTTGTATACCCTGGAATAATCATCCACTACCATTAAGTCTATCTGCCCGGTATACATGGGCAATGTGGCCAAATTATTGAAATGATGGTCGGCTCTTCTGCCTGTAGCCCAAACAACATTGGCAGCTTTATGCCCTTGTTCAATGAGATAATCAATGCCTTTTTGAAGATCGGTTTTATCCTGTTCAGGGGTGTGAATCACTTGCACTGGACCATAGTCCAATAGTTTTTCTTCAACATTGTGCAAGCTATCAAAATCGCCCAAAACGGCATCTATTTTAATTTGCAAGTCCATTACCCGGTCCAATGCGCCATCCAACACCAATACAAATGGGCTCCACTCTAACAACTGACCTAGAATATCCGCACTGCAAGATTCCCCATTGGCAATAATCAATGCGGGCTCCTGCTTATCGCGAATAACATGATGTGAAGACATGGTGTGCAAAGTTCCTCGGATTCTTTGAATATTTGCTACAAATCATGGAAAAGAATTTAAGCACAGTGTCAAAACGCATTCGCTTGCTCAGTATTTTTCTGAGTGCCGCGATAGCCACTGTATTTCCAGCCATGTTTTTTATGCAAACGCCTCCGCTAAACGATGGAGGCACCTTTACTGCCATAGCCCAGTTTATGCAGCATGGAGCTGTGCTTTACAAAGACGTATGGGATAATAAAGCGCCAGGCATTTTCTTTCTACATTATCTTGTTCAATACGTTGCCGAACCCGTGAAAGCGGCGCTGATACTCAAAGTGTTGTTCATTTTCCTGTGTCATGTGGCCGGGTTCTTACTTATTGCACATTCGCTGAGAAGGCTCTTATTGCTTTGCTTATTAACCCCTATTTTTTGGAATATTGCCTTCGCATCAACCAGTTTTTACAGTGGAGATTATACGGAGTTTTATGGGGTTGTTTTTCTTTTGATTTCCATCGCGCTTTTGGCTTCCACCCAAACCCGAGCATGGCACTTTGCTTGCTCTGGAATTGCGCTTTCCGCAGCAATACTCATTAAAGAACCCTTTGTTTTCCCTGCCTTGGCCACAGTCGTTTTTGTGCTTGTTACCCAGCGCAGCAGCATGAGAAATATTCTTTTTTTCTCCCTTGGCGGAATTTTCTTACCCTTGCTATTTGCACTTTATCTCTGCATCAATGGCGCTTGGGATTCTTATGGAAGTTATCTCTCCTTCGCTTTTGGATATAGTGAAAATAGCAGCTTTCTCGATTTTAGAAGTTTCTTCCTGCGCTTGTATCAGGATATTCTGGTTAAGTTTCCTCGGTTCACTGCAGGAATAATCATTGCGCTGTTTTCATGCCTCGACCGCGAAGGCTTGAAGCAATCACGAAACCTCCCCATAGTGCTTTGTGCTATGAGTGCCCTGTCTTTGTTTTTTGCTGTATTGGGCAAGCAAGCCTACGACCATTATTTACTGCCCTTTATGATTTGTACGCTGTGGTTTATATTCATGGGATTTGAGTGGCTGATATGGCGTCTGCCGCAAACAATTCAAAACAAGAAAGCCACCGTTTTATATAGGATCTTACTTTTGAGCTATTTAATGTTCCAGTGTTACAGGCCATGGATGCTGAGTTTTAAGCACTTTTACGGCCAAAAATACACATTGCGTATTACCGGTGCTGCAGAGAGAAAGCAATTTCAGCAGAAAATAGCCGACACCGAAAGTCTCTATGTGGAACATGAAGGAATTGGACGTTTTTACAGCTACAGCAAGGTGCACACCCTGTGGAAATACCCTTGCCCCTATGTGGTGTTTTTTGGCACAGAAATTCCTTCGGAATCCGAAAGCAAACGCAGACAAGAATTGGTGCAACAATTCACCCAACACCCGCCCGATGTGGTGGTAAGTCGCATGCACTATGGTCCTGCATTTGCGTATGCCAAACTCTGGGATTATATCTATGCACATTATGAAAATAAAGACAGTATGATGTCCTGCGAGGGCGAAGCATTGGCCATTTGGCGAAAAAAACGTTCAACGCATTGATGCCTGGGACTAAAGTGCATATGTTCCCATTTTATTTCCATCTTTTACCAATAATTTCGCTGCTGTATACGTTACACATAACATGGCTGTAAAACCACGCATTCTATGGGCCGACGATGAAATCGATTTGCTCAAACCCCACATCTTATTCCTCGAGAATAAAGGTTACGAAATGGCCACAGCAACCAATGGCAGAGATGCTATAGAACGCGTCAAAGTTGAGGATTTTGACCTGGTAATTCTCGATGAAAATATGCCCGGTATTGGCGGTTTGGATGCCCTAAACAGCATTAAGCAGGATAAGCCAAATCTTCCTGTAATCATGATTACAAAAAATGAGGAAGAGCATATTATGGAAGAAGCAATTGGAAATAAAATTGCCGATTATCTTATCAAACCCGTCAATCCCAATCAAATATTATTATCCATAAAAAAGAATTTGGATGAACGCCGGTTGGTAAGTCAAAAAACCACCCAAGGATACCAGCGCGAGTTTATGCAAATCGGCATGACTGTAAGCGATAAACTCAGTTTTGACGAGTGGAAAGAGGTCTATAAAAAACTGGTTTTTTGGGAAATGGAACTCTCAGGGACGGATGAAGGTGGCATGAAAGAAGTATTAGAAACCCAGTGGGCCGATGCCAATAGGAATTTCTGCCGCTTTGTATCCGACAATTATATCAGCTTACTTAAAACCACTGGAGATGATGGCCCAACCATGAGTCACAACCTCTTTCGCAGGGCGATAAATCCACTACTCGACGGTCCAGAACCTGTGTTTGTGATCTTGGTAGACAACCTGCGTTTTGACCAATGGCGCGCCATTTCTGAAACCTTGGATGAACGTTTCCGTGTGGACGATGAGGATGCTTATATGTCCATTTTGCCCACAACTACGCAATATTGTAGAAATAGTATTTTCTCGGGATTGCTGCCATTGGATATTGAAAAAAGCTTTCCGGGAAAATGGAGCAACGATGAGGATGAAGGAGGAAAAAACCTCTATGAAAAAGAATTCTTAGAAGACCTTCTTAAGCGTTTGCGTAGGGATATTAAAATTTCCTATACCAAGGTAACCAACCTCGAAAAAGGAAAAAACATGGTGGATCAAATCCCCAATATGTTCCAAAATAAACTCAATGTAATTGTATACAATTTTGTAGATAATTTTAGCCATGCCCGCACCGATATTCACGTAGTGCGCGAATTGGCAGAGAATGAGGCTGCGTATCGCAATGTGATGGCTACTTGGTTTAGACACTCTCCACTGTGGGAGGCTTTGCAACGCATTGGTGAGAAACCTTGTAAAATTGTAATTACCACGGACCACGGCAGTATTCGCGTGAAAGATCCCGTAAAAATTGTGGGCGATAAAAATGTAAACTCCAACCTGCGTTACAAGCAAGGCAAAAGCTTAAGTTATAATCCTAAAGAGGTTTTTGAAGTTAAAAAACCCCACGAAGCACACCTCCCATTATTGCACGTGAGTTCAGCCTTTGTATTTGCCTATGGCGCCGATTTTTTTGCCTATCCCAACAATTACAATCACTATGTAAATTATTATAAAAACACCTTTCAGCATGGTGGAATAAGCATGGAAGAAATGATTTGTCCGTTGGTGGTATTGAGTCCAAAATAAATTGGAAACCCTATTTTCAAATATTCCAGAAACCCAGTCGCAGGCAGTCGTTGATTTTATACTTCAGGTGACACCTAGGCCGCGTGTAATTACTTTCACCGGAGATTTAGGCGCAGGGAAAACCTCACTCATTAAAAAACTAATCGCGTCATTGGGGTCCACAGATACGGTCACCAGTCCTACATTTGGCTTGCTCAATGATTACGGCCTGCCCAATGGGGAAAAGGTACATCACACAGATTGGTATCGCATAAAACACACCAGCGAACTCTTAGACGCCGGCATGGATGAACTCATAGATGAGGCCTATCTCATGATTGTAGAATGGCCTGAAATTGGAGAGTCGTTATTGCCCAACAACTGCATGCGCGTAGAAATTGAGCATGTGTCTGAAGGCAGAAATTATTCCATTACCTATTAATTGCCCTTTGGCAAACGCCTAAGGAACCCGAACACATTCGGAACTTCTATTTATTTTTCACCACACGAACCAAGGTGTCTTTCAGCGGGCAAGCGGTAAACACCACATTACCCGGTAAGTCCGCAAACACACGTCCGCGCTTCACTTCCACCTCATAATCTCCTTTGCCCTGCTCACGCACAAAATAGAATCGTTTGGCATATTTTTCTGGCAGCAATAAGGCATTTAATTCCGGTGATTCTGTAAATGAGGAAATAACAATGCTATCGCGGTTATCATGTTCAGCTATCCACAGCAAACCTTGGCGCGCTGACAATCCCCAATAATCTTGATCCCAAGTTCTGGCCTTGCCTGTAGCTGCGTATACCTCATTAAAATAACTGTGTCCGTAGGGATGCCATAAGAAAAATACCAAGGCAGACCACGCGCCGAATATCCATGCCATTCCATTGGCAAAACGACCCGATAACAGGGTATTGAAAGCATATACGCACAATAGAGAAATGGGAACAAAAAGAAATTGCATGTGGCGCCAACTATTGTAAATCGTGGGTTTCATGATGATACAATACAACAAGGGAAGCCACAATGTTCCTACAATAATCCATTCCACAAAAGACAAATTCCACCGCTTTTTTATTGCAAGAAATACGAGACCCGCAATAGCACCCAACATACTCAGAATGGGCAAGGTTACACCCATCCATGCAGGCACATACCACCAAGGTAAATGACCCGCAACAATATCTTCTCCAGCTGCCAAGGTGGTCCATGGCCATGGGTTCTGCGTAATGTAGTGCCACAATTCCCAAAACCCTTTAGCCCCGCGAATCCACAAATAAGGATAGCTTAAAAAATAAAATATGACAAAGAATACGACTAAAAAAAGAATCCGATATATCCGTGTTTTAACAGCACTGTGACCCGCTGCCAACAAGGCAAAACAACAAGAAAACAGCACCAAAACTCCGATCATTCTAACCGTAGATGCCATGCCTAAAAACAGGGCAGCCCAAAGCAAACTCGACCACTGCCCTTTCTTCGCAAAAGCCACCATAGCGCCTAATGCAAACACAATAAATATAAGAAATAAAGTATCCTTACTGTTGTAATGTGCATGAGCAAATAATACAGGGTAACAGGCAAACATAACCGTGGCAAGTCCTGCGGCATGGGGTGCTGTGCTTATACTTTTTGCTGTGCGGTAAAACACGACTACAGACACAAGAAAAAGTAAAAATAATATACTGTGTCGCAGCAGAATTTTATCACCCAATTCATGCTCATAAATAACTTGTTCCAACGCGTACATGGGAGCCTCGAAAATGGGTCCAAAATAGCCGTGTGCCGTTACCTTTTCTGGTCCTGCAGTTCCAGCAATATATTTGGCATTTTCCATGCCAATATGCCTTTGTGTAAGCTCATCTAGCGGCACGCCATAGTCTTGTAAGGTGTAAAATCCAAAGAGTGCATACACCAATAAAAACCAATTAAAATAGGTATTGTATTTGGTCAAATTGAATGTACTCATTTTCCTATATTTTTTAGTTGAATTACCCGGCAAATGGTATCCTTGCCCGGTACTATAGAAAACACAACATTTCTTTGAGGCTGAAAGGGTCTTGAATGCCGAATGGGTTCAATCTCATAATCTGCATCAGCCCTGTTGCTTACTACACGCATGCGGTTCCTTGGCGCTTTTTCTATTAAGAAGGCATTTAACCAAGCGGAATTTGAGTTTTCAGTAAATAATGCAACTGTATCTTTTGGATGTCTTTTTTGAATCCATTTCATGGCCTGCATGGTGCTCAAATGCCAATAATCCTGATCAAATGACCCACGGTCTTGTGTGAGGTAATAAACCTGATTGAAATACACATATTGATAGGGATGCCACTGCAGTGTTTGCAAAAAAATAGCCACTGGCATTGCCCAAACAATGTAACGCGCATTTGCGCGTTGGGTCATTCGGTGCACTGCCTCACCACAGATAATAATGTAGGGAACAATAAGAAACTGCAATTGCCTCCAGCCATCGTACAAATTCGGCCTAGCAATGAGGATATAGGAAAATACTAGGGTCCAAAACAGTACAAAAAACAATAAATAGGCATTCTGTATTTTGGATCGAATACCCATGAGAAAGACTACTACGCCTATACTAAAAACCACGATATATGGTATGGGAATGGTATAGAAAAACCAAACAGGGAAATACCACCAAGGCATGCGGTCTAGTCCCACCCACTGACCCGCCAGCAGGGTGTAATGCGGCCATGGGAAATGGGTGATGTGGTGCACCAATTCCGCAAAACCTTGTATAGGGTGTGCCCACAACGCAGGAAAGAAAAGATAATACGCGCCTAAAAAGGCGAGCATGAATAGCCCGAACCGCTTCACGTTTTGTTTCCAATATTCCCTGTAATTTGGATGCAAGATCCATACAACAAAGAGCACCGGAATAACAAAAAAACCAACCAAGCGCAAGGTTGAAGCCAAACCCAGCAATACGCCTGACAAGAGCACCCATTTCCATTTGCCCTCTTGTAAAGCCTGTAAGACAAAGTACATACCTATAATAAGTAAACTCATAAAAACGGTGTCTTTAGAGTTGTAGTGGGCATCCGCAAAAATTCGCGGACAAAAAGCCAACATCAATAATACAATCCATGCCGTGCTTTTTGATTTCCAGATACTGTAACAGGTTTTATAAAAGTAGAAAAGGGCCAGGGTAAACAACAGGAATACCAATCCATGCCGCATCCAAAATTTTTGGAGGGTGTCAGGCTCTCCATAAAACATGGAGTCTATCGCATAGCAGAAGGTTTCAAAAGCAGGCCCATAAAAGCGCATATCTGGATCCATATCAGATATGGTTTTTTCGCCTGTAAGTATGTGGTAATTGCTTTGTCCAATTACATACTGTGTGTAATCATCCAAAGGAACTCCCAAATCGGGAATGGTTGCTACTCCGACTACTGCATACAAAAGTAGAAAGAGTATCGGATTGCTGGCAATACGCCGAAGTAGCAACACAAGCAATCAATAGTCAGTTAGGCGGTAGCAGGTTGGGCTGCGTTTTCCATGTAAGCCTCCATAGGCAGACATGCGCATACCAAATTTCTATCGCCATAGGTATCGTTCACACGGGCTACAGAAGGCCAGAATTTCTTAGCCGCTACGAAAGGTGCAGGATATGCAGCTTTGTTTCTGCTATACACGTGAGACCAGTCATCGGAAGAAATTTCGCTGGCAGTATGCGGTGCATTCTTAAGTACATTGTCCTCTTTGTCTGCCTTACCTTCTTCTACCTCACGAATTTCTTCGCGAATGGCAAGCATCGCATCACAGAAGCGGTCTAGTTCTTCTTTGCTTTCGCTTTCTGTTGGTTCAACCATTAAGGTACCTGCTACTGGGAAGGAAACCGTAGGTGCGTGGAAACCATAGTCCATGAGACGTTTTGCAAAGTCACTGGCTTCAATACCTGCAGAGGCTTTGAACTTGCGTGTATCCAAAATCATTTCATGCGCTGCAAAACCATTCTCTCCTGAATACAACACAGGGTATTCTGCAACCAATCTCGCTTTCATATAGTTTGCATTCAATATCGCAATTTTGGTAGCATTTGTTAAGCCTTCACCGCCCATCATCTTGATGTAGGCATATGAAATCAACAAAATGCTTGCACTGCCCCATGGTGCAGCACTCACTGCATGCATGGCCTTATCACCACCAGTTTTTATTACTGAGTGTCCTGGAAGATACGGAGCCAAATGCGCCGCAACGCCGATTGGGCCCATGCCAGGTCCACCACCACCGTGAGGAATACAGAATGTCTTGTGCAAATTCAAGTGACATACGTCCGCACCAATCATGCCTGGACTTGTAAGTCCTACTTGCGCATTCATATTGGCACCATCCATATACACTTGTCCACCAAACTCATGAATCATTCCTGTGATGTCCTTAATCGCACTTTCAAATACGCCGTGTGTACTTGGGTAGGTCACCATCAAGCAAGCCAAGTTGTCTTTATGTTTAGAGGCTTGGTTTCTCAAGTCCTCCAAATCAATATTTCCGTTTTCGTCGCACTTGGTCACTACCACTTCCATCCCTGCCATTACAGCACTTGCTGGGTTGGTACCATGCGCGCTGCTTGGGATCAATGCAATGTTTCTGTGGGCTTGACCAATACCTTTAAAGTATTCGCGAATTACCATCAAACCTGCATATTCACCTTGTGAACCTGCATTGGGCTGCAAGCTCATCGCTGCAAAACCTGTGATTTCACAAAGATCTTTGTTCAGCTCGTTAAGGATTTCATGATATCCAACCGTTTGCTCCGTTGGGGCAAATGGATGCAAGGCGTTAAACTCGGGCCAAGTTACTGGAATCATTTCGGTAGTTGCATTCAACTTCATGGTGCAACTTCCCAAGGAAATCATACTGTGGCAAAGGCTTAAATCTTTGCTTTCCAGTCCTTTGATATAACGGAGCATCTCGTGCTCAGATTGCAAGGTATTGAACACAGGGTGCAACATAAAGTTGCTGCTGCGCTGCAAGTTTTCTGGAATATGACTGATGGCAGTGTCACCCACATGCGCGGAAGCACCGTCAACAGCGCTGCGGAATATCGCCAATAGGTCGTTCACGTCATCCGCAGTTGTGGTTTCATCAATAGAAACACCTACATGCTGTTCGTCAAAGTAGCGAAGATTGACATTCTTAGCAGCAGCCAATGCTTTGATTGCACCTGCATTTGGAACTTCTATATACAGGGTATCGAAGAAGTGTTTGTGAACCACTTTGAATACACTCGAGGTAGCTTCAATACCGCGCGCCAACTCAGAGGCTAAGGCATGAACACGTCCTGCAATTTTCTTCAATCCATCAGGTCCATGGTAGCAACCATACATGCTTGCCATAATGCTCAACAATACCTGCGCAGTGCAAATATTTGAAGTCGCATTTTGACGCTTAATATGCTGCTCGCGGGTTTGCAAAGCCATACGCAGTGCTCTGTTGCCCATTCTATCGATACTCACACCGATAATACGGCCTGGCATTGCGCGTTTGTGCTCGTCTTTCGCTGCCATATATGCAGCATGCGGACCACCAAAGCCCATGGGCACACCGAAACGCTGGGTACTACCCACTACGCAATCTGCACCAAATTCACCCGGAGGGGTAAGCATGGTAAGAGACAATATGTCTGCAATGAAACAGGTCTTTACATTGTGCGCTTTACAAGCAGTTGCAAAATCTCTGTAGTCTTCAATGCTTCCTTTATCGTTTGGATATTGAACTACCGCACCAAAATAGGTAGTATCAGGGCTGAATGTTTTATAATCACCGAAAACAAGCTCCACACCGATAGGTTCTGCGCGGGTGATGAGAATATCTTTGGTTTGTGGGAATATGTTTTCGTCTACAAAGTACTTCATTCCTTGGCCTTTGGGCGCCAATCCGTGGAACATATGAATGGCTTCTGCAGCTGCAGTGCCTTCATCAAGTAGCGATGCATTTGAGATTTCCATACCCGTTAAATCGATAATCATGGTTTGGAAATTTAACAATGCCTCCAATCGTCCTTGTGCTATTTCAGCTTGGTAAGGCGTATATTGGGTGTACCATCCTGGATTCTCCATGATGTTTCTCAGAATTACACCAGGGGTATGGGTGCCATAGTAACCCATGCCGATATAGTTCTTAAACACCTTGTTGCGCGATGCCTTTTCTTTTAACATTTCCAAAAACTCCGTCTCCGACATCGCTGCCCCCGTGTGGAGTGGTTTTGGCAATCGTATTCCTGCAGGAATGGTTTTGTCGATTAGACCATCCAAACTTCCAACACCAATGGTTTCGAGCATGGCTTTCAGGTCGCTTTGACGAGGGCCATTGTGGCGGTCCTCAAACTTTTCAGAATAGCGTGGATTCAGGTGCATAATTGACTGCGAAAATACATGGATTTCACAACAAAACCCATGCTTTTTGTCACGTTTTTACTATGTTTTTCACCCAGCTACACCAAGGGCGGTTTTGCCCCGATTTGTTGAGGTTTACAGTTGCCCACTATCGGCAAAACTGTAGTAGGATTCAGCGGTCACAATAATATGGTCATGGATGTGTATGTCTAACAACTTCCCAGCTTGCTGTATCCTTCGGGTGATACTAATATCCTCTGGACTGGGCTGGGTGCTTCCCGAGGGATGGTTGTGGCATAGGATGATACCTTTTGCATTTTCCAATAAGGCCTGCTTAAACAAAGCTACCGTATCCACTACGGTGCCCGTAATGCCTCCTTGGCTTAACCGGGTTACCCGAAGCACAAGATTGGCCCGATTAAGAAGAATCATCCAAAACTCCTCGACATGCAAATCACTTACATGGGGTGACAAGAGTTCCCAAGCATCCCTGCTGCTCGAAATCCGAGTCTTCTCTTCCCTTGATACCTTTCGGCGCGCACCCAATTCTAAGGCTGCAATCACCGAAACTGCCTTGGCTTCCCCAATTCCAGGCACCTGCATCAGCTCGGCCACCGATAAGCGCGATAGACTCAATAAACTGTTCGATGCCCGATACATCACATCCTTGCCGAGGTCAACGGCCGTTTTGTTAACTTTATTACCAAACACATCTCGGTGAATAGAGCCCGTCCCCACGAGGATGGCTATCAATTCAGCGTCTGAAAGTGCGCTGCGCCCTTTGCTGATAAGCTTTTCACGTGGTCTGTCGTCTTCGTTCCATAAGGTAATCGGTCTGTAGTTTTCCATAATTTGTTAAAATAATTGACAATTGCTTGCAAATATATTAAACATTTCTATTTACTTTGCAATACCAAAAACACAGAAATACAAAATTTCGTTTCTATACAATAGCATTATGAGTGAACAAGCAGAAAAACTAAAAGCCCTGAAACAAACCATCGAAAGATTGGAAAAAACCTATGGTAAGGGTGTGGTAATGAAAATGGATGATGACAAATCTGTAGCAGTAGATGTTATCTCCACGGGATCCTTTGGCTTAGACCTCGCCCTCGGCGTAGGCGGCTTTCCAAGGGGCAGAATCATTGAAATCTATGGTCCTGAAAGCTCGGGTAAAACAACCATTGCGTTGCATACCATAGCACAGGCACAGAAAAAAGGCGGTATTTGCGCTTTTGTAGACGCAGAACACGCTTTTGATAAATTTTATGCCGAAAAACTGGGCATTGATACGTCGAATCTGCTGATTTCACAACCTGATGACGGAGAGCAGGCACTTGAAATCGCCGATAACCTTATCCGTTCAGGCGCTATCGATGTTATTGTTATCGACTCAGTAGCCGCTTTGGTTCCCCGCGCGGAAATTGAAGGCGACATGGGCGACAGCAAAATGGGTCTGCATGCCCGATTGATGAGCCAAGCTTTGCGTAAACTTACCGGAACCATTTCAAAAACAGGTTGTGTAGCTATCTTCATTAACCAACTTCGCGAAAAAATTGGTGTGATGTTCGGTAACCCTGAAACCACCACAGGTGGTAATGCGTTGAAGTTCTATGCCTCTATCCGTTTGGATATCCGCAGAATTGGTCAAATTAAAGATGGAGATGACATTATCGGTAACCGCACCAAAGTGAAAGTGGCTAAGAACAAAGTGGCGCCTCCGTTTCGTGTGGTAGAATTTGATATCATGTATGGTAAAGGCATAAGCCGCGTGGGCGAAGTCTTAGATATCGCAGTAGAAGCAGGCGTTGTGCAAAAAAGTGGCAGTTGGTTTAGCTATGATGGCACAAAACTGGGCCAAGGCAGAGACTCTGTGAAGGAACTTTTGGAGGACAATCCAGAAATCATTGCTGACATTGAAAGTAAAATTCGCGCCAAAAGCGCTGCAGGTGCAGAAGTAGTTGCCGTTCAACCCGGCGAAGCTGCAGAAGGATAATCAATACCGCAAGTAGGTATTATTTGACAAAAGGCTGCCCTAGGGCGGCCTTTATTTTTTACTATATTATCTTTGTAGTCCTATGTCATCCATGAAATACTTGGTCCTAGCAGGAATCCTTGCGCTTACCACCCTGTCTGCGTATGCGCAACGTGTAAACCCTGAACCTAACGCAGGTTGGACAGCACTGAAATCGCAAGCTGCTGCCAATGACACCATCAGTAAGGCCTTGGATGAATCAGGCTTGGTTATCGCTTTTTATTCAGCGACTGTTACCAAGAAAGGGGCACTTAAAGAGCTCCAATTGGTGGATGAAGGTCCCTTGAACGCAGGGAGTGCAGAAATACTCACCCGGATGCTGAAAAATACCACGTGGAAATCTGGAACTGAAAATGGTAAAGCCTCGACCCAAACCTTCCTTTTCTCTTTTGCCATTGAAAGGAAAAGTAGGAAAGCCCTAGCCATTGACAGCCTCTTTAAACAAAAAGTAGAAGTATTTGTAATGCTGCTCAAACAACATGGCGATACGCTGGAAGATGGATCACCGAAGTTTATTGATTCTGTATACAATGTTCCAAATCCATACAAGCAAACCATTGAAGCGAGATATCCTGGGAATGATTATGGTTTCATTCAGCATGTATCAAACAGTTTCAATTACCCTCCCCGTTGTTTGGATGAGAATATTAATGGATATGTGCTTTTGAAATTTAGAGTAAGTCCCTATGGATTGACTTCTCAATTTGAGGTATTAGAGTCGACCGAGGCCTGCCCTGAATTTGCTGATGAGGCGATACGCATGCTGCGACTCAGTGAACGCTGGATACCTGCTGTTTGGGGAAGTGGATATATACAAGCCTATCGAAAATTACCTATTGCCTTGCGGATAGATTAAGTTCTGAAGCTTACCCCCGTTTCACCAGTTTACCGTGAAAGACGCCTGCTTGCCTATTGGCAAATTACTGCTGCTTAAACTTGCCTTTATACATCGCTGGATACACAATATACAGCATGAGCATTCGGCTATACCGAAAGATGAAAGGAAGCAATGAAATGATTGCGATAGGAATTACAAAAACAGCGTAATCAAAATAACCGAGTATACTCATGGCCACAGAAAGGGTTACTATGAGGGCCACTAGAATGGCATAGCTCCAATACATAGCACCAAAAAAGAAACCAGGTTCGGGTACGTAATCCAAATTACAGTGTCCGCATTTCTCGCGGGTGTCCGAAAACTTTAAGAGGTTAAAGGGAGAATGTCTGAATACTTTCTCCTGCCCACAACGCGGACATTTACAAAGTAAGAAACTGAGAAACTTGGGTCTAGGGTGTTTAAAACCAGAATCAGGCATTTTTTTGCTTCTTGCGGTTTTGATAATATACAAAACCTGCAGTGCCCGCAAGAACGTATGGCATGGTTAACAAAAAGAGAATCCCCTTATTGATACCATTCCCGACAGTTCCTTTACCACTGTCTATGCTGCTTTTCAAAGCCGTTTTACACATGGGGCACTGGCCATATACAGCCGATGCACCGAAGAACAAAATGAGCAATATGATCCCTTTGTTTTTCATAGTTAGTAAGGATAACAGGGCGAAATTAATACATAAACGATAACTCCGGTTACAGAAACGTATAACCACAGCGGAAATGTCCATTTCGCTATTTTCTTATGCTTTACATAATTGCCAGAAGTGCTGAAATAAATGGTATACAACACCAGTGGAAGGATCACTGCTGCCAACAATATATGGGTCAACAATATAGAAAGATATACGATTTTCAAGATGCCCTCATTGCAATATTCAGTATGCGGCATAATGGTGTGATAGACCACGTAGCATACTAGGAACAAAGCAGAAAGCAAAAAGGCACTCAGCATGAGCAACTTGTGCAACCCGCGGTTTGATGATTTGCGGATGGCCCAATACCCTGCTACCAATAAGATAGATACCAAACTATTCAGAATGGCATTCACTTTAGGCAGGTGCTTAGCAAAGTTGGCATTTGGCCTCAATTCAGCTGGAAGAAAGCGCAATGCTACAACTACAGCAGGCACGGCAAGGGACACGCCCAACACCAACCAAAAGAAATTCTTATCACTTATCCAGCTCTTTTTTTCTGTACTCATACAATAAATTGTCGATATCGTCCTTGATGTTCTTGATTAGTTCCATTTTTACAGAATTCCGTCTGTTGGCGGGGGTAGTTTCTGGCGGACGGGTAGGAAGTATAGCGCGGATATGTCTTTCTTTATCAATAACCACAACTTTATCATCATGGATAAAGTCAGAGCCTCTCTGTTCATTTGCCAATAGCAAGTCATTCAACACCCAATCGTAAATCTCGGTCTTACTGCCAGTGCAAAATTTCCAATTGGTGAGTTTCTTGCCATTGAAGCGCATAGCATAGTCTTTCAACGCAGCCACTGAATCGGATTCAGGATCAATAGTAACCGACAAGAAAGCGATGCTATTAAACTTTGAAAATATCTCTGCCACAGTTTGTACTTGTTGGTTCATCTCAGGGCACACCTGCGGGCAGGTAGCGAAAAAGATATTGGCAACTATGATTTTATCCTTAAGGGAATCCAGGGTCACAGGTTTACCGTTCTGGTCAGTAAACACAAAGTCTGAAACCGTATGAGGTACTTCTTTCCCTGAAGCATCTACAGCGGGATTACCCAAATAGGGCAACTCCTTATGCACCCACTGGGCACGCGCTAGAAAAAAAATAAGTACTGCCGGTATTAGGATAAGGGCGGCTAGGCCCAATCTCTTGGCTATTTTCCGGCTGGATACCATTGTTATTTTACCATGGTGAGGGCATGTCCCTCATAGAGCAAACCTGCAATCAGACCCAAAATAAAGATAATGGGAACTAGAATCGTAAGCGCCAAAGTAATTTTCTCATTCTTCATGTGCATGAATGCACCTACAATGAAGTAGGCCTTCACCAAACCGAAGAAAATGAATATAAAGTTTCTCCAACCTGATGCATCCATCACGAAGTAGATGACAAAGTCGAAAATGGTAATTCCCAAAAGAATCAGGAATACACGCCATAATTCTTTGGTTCCGTGGCTCTCAGTATGGGGAACGTAGTTAATTGCGTCGTACTCCCCTGGCTTAGTATGAAAATCCATGTTATGTTTCGTTTATTAGGTCAGATCAAGTAGAAGAATGTGAATACAAATACCCAAACCAGATCTACAAAGTGCCAGTACAATCCAGTTTTTTCAATCATTTCATAGTGTCCACGACGTTCAAATACGCCGCGTGCCGCCATTATCGTGATTACAATATTGGCAACTACACCTGTAAACACGTGGAACCCGTGGAACCCAGTAACAATAAAGAATAAGGCTGCAAAAGGCACAGGTCCTGCTGTTCTGTATTCGTCTTTCCATTCGAAGTGGTCACCAAACTTCAAGCTGCCAAATACTTTATGGCCCGCTTCGGTAATACCGAATGTGTTGCCGTCAAGTCTTGCGCCTTCATGGATGAATACGGTCCATTCCCAAGCCTGACAGCCTAAGAACATCAAACCACCAATTACGGTGTAAACCATATATTTCACAACCTCTTTCTTGCTGTTTCTATGGCCCGCTTCCACAGCCAATACCATGGTTACTGAGCTAAAAATAAGGATAAAGGTCATCACACTCACAAACAGCAACGGCAAATGCAAGCCATGCATGAATGGGAAGTGGTTAAAAATGGCTGATGGATCAGGCCATTTTGTAGTCACAGGACTTTGAACGTTTGCAAAGCGCTGCGCGCCATATTGCACAAGTAGACTTGAAAACGTGAATGCGTCTGACAACAGAAGCAGCCACATCATGAGTTTACCGTAGCTTACATTAAAGGGAGAACGGCCACCCGCCCATACGGGTTGCTGTTCAAATGAGGCTTCAGAATGGTTCGCCATTGTTCTTTTGAATTACCGTGCGAAATAAAGGAATAAAAACAAATAAATCCACAGCAATCCAACAAAATGCCAGTATGTGTGCGTAACTGCCATCAAAGTCATGCGTTTTTTGTGCACTTTTAGCTGAAAAGCCTGCACCAAAGTCACAGTTAAAAGCACAATTCCACCCAATACATGCAGTGCGTGTAAAAAGGTAATTACCCAAACATAACTCGCGGAAATATCCTCTGGACGGGCGTTTACAAAGGTTAAGCCCTGCTCAACCATGGTTTGCCATCCCAAGCCTTGGAATACGGTGAAGAGAATTCCCAGCACTAAGGTTGCTGAAATGAAAATTTTATTCAATTGCAACTCATCCTGCTTCGCAGCTCGGAATGCAATAAAAATAGTAATACTGCTTACCACTGCGGTAATCGCTGACCAAGTAAAGTACATAGGCAGCTCAAACTGGGTCCACAATGACTTGGCCTCTGCATCTGGCTTGTGCACGATAAAGGCACTCACAAATGCAGCGAATAGCATGCAACTGGCAATCATAAACAGCCAGGTGTTGAACTTGGCAGGAGCAATCTTATAATTGTCCTTGGGTTGCTTTATTTTAAATGTGGTTTTCATGATCTTAGAAGAATATGTAGCTTAAAAACACCAAAGGGGTGTATAGAAAGGAGAAATAAAGAAGTTGCCTGGCTTCTTTTTGGTCTAAGGTGCGCAACAACTTAAACGACCGGAAACAGAAGTACAAGCTTGCGGGCACGATAAGTACCAAAGCCATCGGTGAACAGAGTTTGTAGTAAATAGGCATTAGAGATACTATGCCCAAAATGACAGTATAGGTAACTACCTGCATGGCACTTCGAACGTCTCTTCCCCCTGATGAAGGCAGCAACCAGTAGCCTGCTTTTTGATAATCATCATGCAGCAACCAAGCAATTGCCCAAAAATGTGGGAACTGCCAAAAGAATTGCACCAAAAACAACATCATACCCGGTTGGTCGATGTCTGGAATTTTCGCAGTATAACCAATCAACGGTGGCAACGCCCCAGGTATGGCGCCAACCATAACCGCAAAAGGACTTACCTGCTTCATGGGAGTGTATACAAACACGTATATGGCCAAGGAAATTACGCCCAATAGGGTTGAGGTGAAATTGGTAGTATACGCCAATAATACTACCCCGATTACTCCCGAAATCAAACTAAACCACCGTGCTTGAGGAATGCCAATGCGGCCTTCTACGACAGGTCGAGTAGCCGTGCGTGCCATTTTGCCATCATTTTCCTTTTCGATGACCTGATTCAGACCATTTGAGGCAAACACGATAAGCATGCCACCCACGAGCACCCCAATCAACTCGGACCACTCAAACACTTGGGTCCAGCCTTCGTTATTGTTAATCTTACAGCCCAAAATATAGCCAAACACAGAGGTGGCAACCACGGTTGAGGTAAGCCTAAATTTAACCAATTGGGTGTAGTTCTTTATAATTTGTTTCACAGGGTAGGTTTAAATTTTGTCTTCAACAATGCATAAAAACACAGAATAGGCATGGCGCTTCCAAGCACGATATGCGTTACTTGCGATACCGGAGGAAGCGTGAAAACGATATTCATGGCTCCAAAACAGATTTGCGCCAATGCAAAAGCAGCGAGAATTGCAAAATCACGGCTGCTGTGACCACCATCGCCTTTATACTTCCAAGCGGCATAGGTTGAAATCAAGAGTATTGCTGCAGGCAAAAAGCGATGCACCATAAAATCTACTCCCATTCCTTTAAAATCCAACATGCCGTCCACGCTTAAACTTTGGTCTGCAATTTTCCTCTCCACTGTTTCTCTTGCAAAGGTCCCCAATAGCACCTCAGTAAGTACCAATATAAACAAAAGAATCCAAACAGAGTTTGCCCCTTTCGGACTTACGCGTGAAAAAGATTGGGTATTGTGCAATGCGAGCATAAAGAAGAAAATGCTTAAGAAGGAAAGCATAAAATGAAAGGAAACTATACCGGGAAGCAAATTCGTGGCAACCACAATACTTCCGAGCCAAGCATTCAGCACCAGCATTATAAGGCCTAAAGAAGCCAACCATTTCACCCTAGAAGAAAAGGCCCCCAACCATGCAATGGCGACAAAAGCCAATGCAAACAATCCGGCAAGCACGCCAAAGATTCGGTTGATATACTCAATCCATGCTTTTACCGCATTGAATTCCTCAGGAATTAATATGGCTTTGTTCTCTCTTAACTTCTTGGCGCTTTCGTGCATGCCAAACGCTTCTAGTGCTTTGGTAAATCTCTCTACCTTTTTGAGGCGCTTCTCTAAAAACAGCTCTTGGTAATTGTCAGGCAATTGGCAATCGCAGGTTGGAGGAGCCCACAAACCAAAACATTTTGGCCAGTCGGGACAACCCATTCCGCTGCCGGTAACTCGCACTAAACCACCGAGTAGGAACAATAAAAAAACAGACGAACAGGCAAGAATACCTGTTCGTCTGAGATTTTTGTTATGTAAAATGTGTGTAGCCGTAGCCTTGATCTTAACTCAAACCAAACACACGCTTCAAAGCGGCGAAGAATACGCTATCTGCCGGCTCTGCAACGGGTTCTTTCTCCTCGGGTGCAGGTTTAGATTTGGTTGATTTTAATCCAGCAGTTTCAGCTTCATCTGGAATATGTTGTGGGAAGTAATCTTCCTCACGGTCAGGACGGCTGTACTCGTGTGGGCCGCGATATACCGTTGGCAATTCACCAGGCCAGTTACCATGCAGATGCTCTACAGGGGTGCTCCACTCCAAGGTATTGCTCTGCCATGGGTTCTGTGTAGCTTTCTTGCCTTTGAATATGCTATAGAAGAAGTTGTAAAGGAACAACACCTGAGCAGCACCTGCAATGATCGCAGATACAGTAATCAGTTTGTTTACATCCATCCAAATATCAAAATCTTTCACCAATGTGAACTGGTAGTAACGACGTGGAACACCTGCTAAGCCCATAAAGTGCATTGGGAAGAATACCAAATAGGCTGTGATGAAGGTAATCCAGAAGTGGAAATACCCCAAGGTGTTGTTCATCATTCTGCCAAACATCTTTGGATACCAGTGGTAAATACCAGCGAACATACCAAAGATAGCAGAACTACCCATTACCAAGTGGAAGTGGGCTACTACGAAATAACTATCGTGCAACTGAATATCCAACGCCGCGTTACCCAAGTAGATACCGGTAAGACCTCCAGAAATAAAGAAGGAAACCAGACCAATAGAGAACAACATTGCAGGGGTGAATCTCAAATTGCCTTTCCACAAAGTGGTAAGGTAGTTAAACACCTTCACCGCCGATGGAACCGCAATAATCAATGTCAATATCATAAATACACTTCCCAAGAATGGGTTCATACCTGTGATAAACATGTGGTGACCCCACACGATAAATGACAAGAAAGAAATACCCAATAGAGAAATAATCATCGCAGAGTAACCAAAGATTGGCTTCCGTGCGTTGGTTGAAATTACTTCAGAAGTGATACCCAATGCTGGCATCAAAATGATGTACACCTCAGGGTGACCCAAGAACCAGAACAAGTGCTGGTACAATACAGGGCTTCCACCGATATTTTCCAAGGCACCTACTCCCTCCAGATAAATATCGCTGAGGTAGAAGCTCGTTCCGGCACTTCTATCGAAGATCAAGAACAAGGCAGCACCTAATAATACTGGGAATGAAAGCAAGCCCAATACTGCAGTAAAGAAAAATGCCCAAATAGTAAGCGGCATGCGATTCATGCTCATACCTTTTGTACGCATATTCAATACAGTAGAGATATAGTTAATACCACCCAACAAAGCTGAGATGATAAACAATGCAATGGCTACCAACCACAAGGTCATACCCAATCCAGAACCATCCATGGCTTTGTCAAGCGCACTCAATGGAGGATATACAGTCCAACCTGCAGATGCTGGTCCAGTTTCTACAAACATGCTCATGCAAAGCACAATGGAAGAAACCAAGAAGAACCAATATGAAAGCATATTGAGGAATGGAGATGCCATATCTCTTGCTCCCAATTGCAAGGGAATGAGTAGGTTACTGAAAGTACCACTCAACCCTGCTGTAAGTACATAGAATACCATAATGGTACCGTGAATGGTAACCAAACCCATGTAGTAATTCGGGTCCAATTTTCCACCCGCGCCCCACTTACCGAGCAACGTTTCTAAAATGCTGAACTGCTCATCTGGCCATGCCAATTGCAGGCGGAAAAGCAACGACATACCCATACCCAAGATACCCATTACAATCCCTGTGATCAGGAATTGCTTTGAGATCATCTTGTGATCCATAGAGAACACATACTTGCTGATGAAGCTCTCCTTATGGTGATGATGCGCATCGTGCTCTGCGTGTAATGCTGCTGTGCTCATAGTATCACTTATTTTTTCTTGTTGTTAATTTGAATTAGTTGAGGGCCATGGTTGGAGTTGCTGCCGCAGTGTCTTTTCCAGTTTCTAACGGCGCAGCTTCTGCTGGTTGTGCAGGCGCTATCATTGGAGCCTGAGCTGCGATCCAGTCTTTGTATTCTTTCTCAGAACCTACTACAGTTACTTTAATTTTCATATTGTAGTGCGCAGCTCCGCAAATTTTGTTGCAATACAAGAAGTATTCAAACTCCTTGTCGCCATTTTCCTTGCGTGCTTCTTCCGTAGTCTTGATAGGGGTAAAAGCAAAACGTGTTGCCATACCTGGTACTACGTTGATCTGTGCACGGAAGTGAGGCATGTAGGCAGAGTGAATTACGTCACGTGCTCTGAAGTTGAACACATATTCTTTGCCTTTTACCAACACGATTTCAGTAGTAATTCTGTCATCATTACCTGCATTATTAAAGAAGCCTTCACTTGCGCGGTACTTCGCAATGCGGGTCAAATTGGTTTGCTTGCGCTTCTTATCCTTCTGCAGGTTTCTCACATAAGCGCCGCTGCATGCATCATCTGCTCTTTGCTTAATCTCTTTGTATTCCTTTGGATACGCAGTAATGTTCTGCTTCGCCTCGTAATCACGCAATGCTATTTGACACTCGATTTTATACTTGTCAGCATTGGCAATAAGTGCATCAATCTTTTTGATTTCTTTGTTCAATTCAGCACTTAGCGAATCTGCTTGGTCTGCGATAGCAACCCCCAAAGGATTGGTACCAGAAATCAAGGTAAAGTTGCTTTCACCAAATTTGTTGTCCTCACCAGCATAGCGGGCTTTCCAACCAAATTGGTATGCAAATACTTCGATTTGCTGTGCATCTTTTGATGTTTTGCTAGGGTCTGTAATTCTACTCCAGGTATTGAATCCACGCAACACGAGGAAGGTCAATACAATCGCTGGAATAATGGTCCACACCATCTCAAGGGTGTTGTTGTGATAGTAGTAGTGCGCTTTTTCGCCTTCGCGGTAGCGGTATTTAAACATAAACCAAAACAGCAAAATCTCAGTGATGCAGAATACTGCAAAGGTCACCCAGAAGGTCCACATGAACATAGAGTCAATGGTTTTACCATGCTCAGATGCACTGTTGTCCGTAAGTGCAAATTTACCATGGTAAATTAGCTCATACGCTACACCACAAGCTCCTGCAATAAGGAAGATAATCGCCAACCAAGCATTGATTTTTGTCCATCCAATGACTTTTTTACCGGTTACCCACTCAGTGAGAGTTCCGATATCAAACGCACGCGCAATTACCAAAATGATAAGCACCGTGAGAATGACAGTTGCGATTAGTGCCCAGTTCCAAGAGGTTGGGTCAAAAGCCTGAGGAGGTTGGATAATGTCGCCTGCTGCTTGTGCAAAGGATGCCAATGGCAAAAACACAGCGATCCACATCAGGATGTTCTTCTTAGACCCAAGAAGGGACAGAAGTCTTGACTGAAATAGCATTTTCATCTAAGCCTGTTTTGAATTTTAGGACGCAAATTTAGGGATATGTAACAGTAAAAAAACAAAAGAATACGTTTTTTCAGAAAAAAAATAAGACGCCCAGTAGAAGCAGTGAATTAGCGCTTACTCTGGGTTTTTATCATTTCCAATAATTGGCCTTCTGCCGCGGCTGGATCTGAGATTTGAACCATGCTCCCACCACCCATTTGGCTTAAGTCAGAGAGGAAAAGTTTTGCCTTGGGATCAGTGCCAAATGCCAAGGCACTAAAATGAATTCCATTTTCATTGCCTTTTTTAATTTTTTCCTCAATTTCCTTGCGGGTTAAACTCCCCCCATAAAATACGCCGTCTGTGGCGATAATAATCTGATTGTTCCCCTCAGCCATGTAATTCTGACTGGCCAATTGGTATGCCAATTCTATGGCAGCCCCGCCATTGGTAGACCCCTTGGCTTCCATTCTGCCCATTCTTGCCTTCAAGCTGTCCTTTTCATACACCCCAACTGGTGCCTGCACCACTGCAGCACCAGAGGCCATGCTAATGATGCAAATCCGATCTGTAGACCGCAACGCATCTATGAGGATGTTAAATGAAGATTTGAGTCCATCCAATTTGCCTCCACGGTTCATGGAAGCCGAAACATCTACGATAATGATGATGTTGTTAAACTTATATTCCCTGGCATTTAACTCCTCTACATCCATGGAACTGCTTGCCGATGTATCGTTTTTGCCAGGGGGATGGATGTGCGCATCACCACCCACTTCTACGCCCATGGAAGGGGTATCAATAGCTATTGGGGGTTCTACTGGCAATGGAGGTTCATCCACTTCTAATGGCTGCTTGCTCTTTTCCATGTATACCACATACTTCAACTGGTAGGGCTCTAACATGATAAGCGCCGCGTAATCATAATAGCCTGATTTCAAACTGGTGACTTTGTAACTCCCCGGCGCTACTGCCATCTGGAAAACCTCTCCCACAGATTCCAACTGCACTTTTTGCCCATTTCTGCTTTTGCAGGTAAGTTGGTCGGGCTGTAACAATTCCTCTGTTTCTATATCGCGTACTTCTACCGTAACTACTTTTTCAATTTCGTTTGGCCCTGGTCCTTCATTCACCGCCGGGCAGCGCAACATGGCCATGGGGTCGAAACTCTTTATATTCCCCTTGAGATGAAACTGAATGGGTTCGCCCTTTTGGTTGACATACAATGGCAAAGTAGCATAGAATTTCCCTTTTTTTTCTGTGTAATAAATAATGCCTATGCGTATTTCCTCTCCAGGGGCAGCCACCCTGCTGTTAAACATCACCTGAAAACTCTCGTTATAATAGGTGGGTAAAAACAACAACTGTTTGTCGGTTGCATTTCTTACCGTGAACCAAGCGGTATCGTTGTTCCAGAATTTTACTTCTCCAAAATCCCAGGTTTGATCCCCAAATAATCCTCCACTTTGCCCCTGACTTGGCAGCAATCTGAGTGCAAAAAGGAATATGAGAAGGATGCGCTTCATGTGGGTAGTTCTATAGTAACGAAAAAACCAGGTGGTTTTATGCTGATTGCTCCCAAAGTTGTGCCAGAAATACAAAATTCTCTACGGACAGCTGCTCAGCCCTTTTACCCGCCCAGTCCCCAGGCAACTGAAACGCAGGCCTGCTGGACAACAAGGGCTTTAATGCATTAGACAATGTTTTTCTTCTTTGAGAAAATGCGGTCTTGGTTACCAAAGACAAGCTTTTGTGTGAACAAGCCGGCATTTCTGCCTTGCGGGTGCAAGCCATTACACCGCTGCGCACTTTAGGCGGCGGATTGAAGGCTTCGGGCTCTACATCAAACAAATACGCACAATCATAATAGGCTTGTAGCAATACGGAGGTAATTCCATACTCTTTGTTTCCATGTTTGGCGCAAAAACGCTTGGCTACTTCCAATTGGAACATGCCGCCAAAAAAACCTACTTTCTCTCTATTTTCAATCACCTTAAAGGCAATTTCGGTGCTGATGTTATAGGGATAATTGCCCAGAATGGCCTGATTTTCATATGGAAAAGCAATCTCAGGCTTTAATACCAAAAAATCGCCCTCTATAATCTCAAGGTCCTGCGCCCATGCCGCTTTTTTTAGATAGGCTACAGACTCGGTGTCGATTTCACAAACCAATAGCTTTGCTCCCCAAGTTTCGAATAAAAATTTGGTAAGCACCCCCATTCCAGGCCCAATTTCGATGACCTTGTCGGCGGTGATGCCATCAGCAATAGCAGCAATTCTCTCTGCAATCTGCAGGTCTTTTAAAAAATGCTGTCCAAGATGCTTCTTGGGTCTTACATGCTGCATTATCTCAAATAAGTTAGGTAATACTTCGTAACAGTATCTTTCAGCGCATCCAAATTGTAATTGTCGGTTACCTCCGCCATATCCTGCACCTTTCCTTCTCTTGACAATATGGGTATGCCCCCGCCTTCACTCTTGTAGGCATGGTTCTCAAGCACTCCAGTTCGCACATAATAAGACATATTTTCCGAGTCCTGTATTTGGAGTGTTTTCATTACCTGTTGCTGGTACTCTTGAATTTGATCAGCGGTAAATGCTGTTTTGGAAATAATAATTTTGGGAAGTCTGCGGTTGAGCATAAAACCCGATAAGGTTGACAACACAGGGTCTTCATGTCCCATCCACACTTTAAGCGCATTGAGAATGTCGTTGTCATCCAACATGGCATAAAGATCCAAAGACTCATCATCTAAGTCTTTTGCAGAAATTTCGCGGCCCATAAAATGCACCAAGGGAAAATAATTTCCCAAGGGGGTTCCCTGACCTGCCAAATCACGCGCCCGCTGCAATACAGCAAATAACAATTCATCTGCAGCAATTGCCGTTTTGTGCAAATACACTTGCCAATACATGAGCCTGCGGGCAATTAAAAATTTCTCTACGGAGTAAATTCCTTTTGCTTCTACCACCAATTGCCCATCGCACACATTGAGCATATTGATAATGCGTTCTGTGCCCACGATGCCTTCGCTTACTCCCGTGTAAAAGCTATCGCGTTGCAGGTAGTCTAGGCGGTCCATATCCAGTTGCCCAGATATGAGCTGTCCCAAAAAGGGTTTGTGGGTATACTTCTGTTTGAAAATATCAATGGCCTGGCTGAGCTTTCCGTCCATTTCACGGTTGATGCGATGCATCATTAACTCTGAAATTTGCTCATGATGCACTCCCTTCACAATCACATGTTCAAGGGTATGGCTAAAAGGCCCATGGCCAATATCGTGAAGCAAAATTCCCAAGTACACCGCTTCGGTTTCTTCGTCTGTGATTTCAACCCCTTTGCGTTTCAGGGTATCCACCGCGCGAATCATGAGATTTAAAGCACCCAAGGCATGGTGAAAACGTGTATGGGTAGCCCCGGGATACACCAATTCGCTTAATCCTAGCTGACGGATGCGCCGAAGTCGCTGAAAATAGGGATGCTGTATTACGTCGTAAACGGTTTCGGTAGGTATGGTTAAAAAGCCGTAAACCGGATCATTGATAATTTTATTTTTATTAAAACCTGCCATAGGGCGGCGCAAAGTTAGGGTTAAATGGCCTCAGCTCTTCTCATCCCAAATCAGGAGTTCGCCACTCTCTGGCTTTTTGGGTGTTACCTGCTGTAAAAATAGTAGCAACTTATCTGCAAAAGGATCATATGGGTTTACCTGTAGGTAATACTTGTAATGGTA
This sequence comes from Flavobacteriales bacterium, assembly GCA_040376005.1. GTDB lineage: Bacteria > Bacteroidota > Bacteroidia > NS11-12g > UBA955 > JAGXTF01. The sequence continues at coordinate 4,487 of JBEIRK010000012.1, read as the reverse complement.
TACCATATCATCGAACTGTGCAGTATTCAGTCCCTTCTCATGCATCATCCTTCTATAGGCAGAACCTACATGCAGCCAGGCTTTCACATCAGCAGTTGCATTGCCAGACTGCTTTTGAATGTATTGCTTAAAATTCACGGCTGCAGCACTGTCCTTTAATTGTCTCTCATTGCACAAGCCTTTGTACCAGTAATTGCCTGCCTCATTGCTGTCGTTTTCAATCATTACATTGAGCATGCTGTCGGCGTCTTTGAATTTCTTGTCTTGTATCCACGCATTGGCAAGGTTTTGTTTCACACTCACATCTTCGGGTACTTCCTTTAGTACTTCCTGATACAATTTGGCCGCGAGGGTGTAGTTGCGTTCTTTCATGGCTTGATTCGCACGCACCATTTTCCCAGCAGCTCCCATATCGTCGTCTTGCGCCCAAAGGGGCTGACAAAGGGCTATTGACAGAAGAATTACAATTATTGTTTTCAAAACGGGTGTATTATGTTTGATTTCATGCAAATTTGCACTACTTCTATGTATTGCCAAAAACCGCGCCAATTTCATTGGGTACTCCTATGCCTAACTATAATTGCGATTTCTTGCAATAAAGGACCTGATTTTGTAACCAAATACGGGGATGAAATAACCATTACAAAAGAAGTAAAAGGCAACGGAACCTTATTTGTGTCTCAGAAATTTGACCTGTACTTATTGCAAGACAGCAGTCAAAAGGAGTTTATACAAATTACTTATGGCAGCAATTTGGTAGATAAGATCACTGCAGAAGTGGAAGACGGTGTTTTCAAAGTCAAAGACCAGAACAAATACAATTGGGTGCGAAATTTAAATGTGAGGCCCCGATGCACACTGAACCTACACAGTTTGCAGAACCTTCATTTGGAGGGCACTTCGAATCTCACCTGTTTGGACTCTATACAAACTTCAAATTTGAGTATAAAAATGGATGGTGTAGGAGTTCACAGCTTAAAAGTGAATTGTGGTTCCATCTCCGGCAATTGCAGCAATTCGGGTGGCATTACCTTTTCTGGAAGAGGCGGGCTCTTTGCGTGGAGTTGTGAAGATGGCGGTTGGATAGACGCCTCCAATATGTATAGTGATGATGTATACTTTTACCACTATACCGACCGGGATGTGTATATCAATCCCAACGTAATTTTGGTATCTTATGTATATGGCAATGGAAATGTGTTTTATAAAAACAAACCTTGGATGAAATTTGAGATAAAAGAAACGGGTAAGGGAAAGGTTATTCAGAAGTGATGCTGAATTTCACCTATATCCTCATTGGGATTAATGTATTGCTATTTATTGCGGGGAATAACCAACCACAGCTCATAGAACGCATGATGTTGCAAAGCGGTAGGGTGCGCAAATACCGTGAATACGACCGCTTGTTCTTATCGGGTTTTGCGCATGCTGGACTCATGCATTTGGTATTCAATATGCTTACCCTCTATTACTTCGGTCCAGTCATCGAGTCTATTATTGGTGCCACGCTATATCTCTTTTTGTTTTTATTCTCCATCATCGCGGGCAATCTGTACTGCTTAGTCATGCGCCGTGAGGAACCAAATTATGCGGCACTGGGCGCTTCTGGAGGTGTTATGGGCATTATTTACGCGTTTATCCTATTGGCACCTGAAGCACGCTTGTCCTTTTTCTTCATTCCCGTAGGTATTCCCGGATGGCTTTTTGGCATTTTGTTCAGTGTAATCTCCATTGTGCTTACCCAACTGCCACGGGCAGAGGAAGCGCGCATTTCACACGAAGGCCACTTGGGTGGCGCATTGGCAGGGGGACTGTTTATGTTAGCCATACTCGGTAATGGAAATTTGGTAAACTCTCAACTCTATTTTGTACTGGGAGGTCTGTTGCCCATTATCGGATTCTTGCTTGTAAAATTGCTTTTGCCAAAACTGCTCTACAGGCATTTGAACCGATGAGAAAAAACCGTATTCTGTAGCGCTTAAAATAAATTATTCGTATATTTGCAGCCCGTTTTTCAAGCCTGAATCTTATGGGATAGGCAATAGAGATTGCAATTCGTTCTTAATCATGCCCAGATGGCGAAATTGGTAGACGCACTGTCTTCAGGCGGCAGCGCCGCGAGGTGTGCAGGTTCGAATCCTGTTCTGGGCACATGTTATATGTGATAAAATTACAACCTCTCACTGCATTTGACATTGCGTCCCATGCTTTGAACATGATTTTATCTTAAAATTTTTGCCCAGTTGGTGAAATTGGTAGACACGCCATCTTGAGGGGGTGGTGTTCGTAAGGACGTGCTGGTTCGAATCCAGTACTGGGCACAAACTCCGAAAGGGGTTTTTAGTTGTTTTCATGGCGAAGGGCTTTCTTGCGGAATCCCTTCTTTTTTTGCCCATAGGCCCCAAAAAAAAACAGACGCCTAATGACGTCTGTTTCTAAATCTTAAACAGCCTGGGGCTGAAATGTACTTTGTTAAAGAATCAACATGGCATCGCCATAGCAAAGGAATCTGTACTTTTCCTTTATCGCTTCTTGATACACCTCTTGCATGAAGTTGTAATCGCTGTAGGCGCAGGCCATCATATACAAGGGTGAACCTGGTTCGTGCAAGTTGGTAATAAAGGCATTGGCAATACTGAACTTGTAAGGTGGGAAAATGAACTTGTCTGTCCAACCTTCAGTTGGGTTCAAGGTAGCCATGCTTGAAACGCTGCTTTCCATAGCGCGCATTACACTGCCACCCACTGCAACTACACGTTTGCGTTTCTCTATCGCATCATTCACCACATCGCAAGCGGACTGGTCGATTCGGCAATACTCGCTGTCCATCTTATGCTTGGTAAGGTCTTCTACCTCTACCTCACGGAAGGCGCCAAGACCCAAGTGTAGGGTAACCTCGGCAAAGCGAATGCCTTTGATATCCAAACGCATGAGCAACTCACGGGTAAGGTGCAATTGCGCTGCTGGTGCAGCTACCGCACCTACATGCTTTGCAAATAGGGATTGGTACCAAGCTTCATCCTCCTTTTTTACAGGGCGGTTGATATACTTTGGAATTGGGGTTTCGCCCAACTTCTTAATAACCTTGTTAAACTCCTCATCTGAACCATCAAAAAGGAAACGAATGGTACGGCCTCTAGAGGTGGTATTGTCAACTACTTCAGCTACGAGATCATCGTCGCCGAAGTACAACTTATTGCCTACACGGATTTTACGCGCTGGATCTACCAACACATCCCACAAGCGCAGTTCATGGTTGAGTTCTCTAAGCAAGAATACTTCAATTTGCGCGCCGGTCTTTTCTTTTTGACCGTACATGCGGGCAGTAAACACCTTGGTGTTGTTTACCACAAATACATCATCCTCATTGAAGATATCCAACACATCATGAAACATGCGGTGCTCGATTTTTCTTTCTTTGGTATTGACTACCAACAACCTAGACTCGTGACGGGTTTTCAGGGGCTCCTGAGCTATGAGTTCTTGTGGAAGCTCATATTTGAATTGGGACAGTTTCATTTAGATATAGTATTCCCTAAATTGGGCCGCGAAATTAACATTAATTACTATAATGTCAAGAAAATAAAAAAAGGCGGCCGTGGCGCAAATTTAGCACGCCTGTTCATTTTAATAAAAAGCAAACCTAAAGACACTAGCTCCAACATACCTAAATAACTCAACGCATCAATATTACAATTCCTTCTAATTCTTCCCACCTGCCATAGATATCTTGCACTATGGCCTTATAGATATACTCACCAGGTAGGGGGTTTTCAGGAACCCATAACAGTTTTGGTTCTTCCGTGTAAAATACCAATTCACCCCATCGATTAAATATGTAGAGCTTGTATTTTTTAACATACTCTGGACCCGCTATTCCAAACCCCTCATTTAAACCATCATGATTCGGTGTAAATGCTTTGGGGAAATAATAACCTGTTAAACCGAGAATTTGAATGCTTGTATCTGCTATACCTATGCAATTCCGCCTATCCGTTACTTTCAACTGTAAGTCCTCTACCTTGTTACTATTATTAAATGTCACTATCAAACTGCTTTCGGTAGAATTGCCTGCGGAGCCCAGCAACCAGTCGTATTTGACAAATGTATCGGGTCTCGCCTCTAGATAATACTCATACTTACTTGTTTCTTCATAGCTATGTCCTGTAAAGAATATTTTCGGATCCGGAAGAGGATACACCTGTATAGAGGTTGTTAAGGAATCGGCGCAACCAAAAGGGCTTGTTACTTTTAAAAACACTGGATACGCACCCTCTCTATCAAAGCTATCTTTAATTGGGGTTGCAGTGTAGGTCTTTTGCTTTATCACCCATTTCCGTTGCGCAATACTGCCTGTGGAATTGTCAATAAATGTTATGGGTTGCCCTTGACATGCAGTGGTATTTGTAAAAAGTGCATGCGGATATGTTTGAACTTCTATTGAACTATATGCCGTGTCATAACAACCGCCTGGGTTTGATGCAATG
>JBEIRK010000204.1:0-2837 GCA_040376005.1 Flavobacteriales bacterium | reverse complement strand
TGCGCATGCCTATGCAGGCCGAAATGGCAACTACAGCTCGCTTACGCATGCCGCTGTAGAAGACGGAATCTTTAAGTTCTGGATAGAAATACCACTTGCCCTTGGCACTGTGGGCGGTATCACCAGTTTGCACCCTATGGTGAAATTTGCCCATGAAATTCTTGGCAAACCCAGTGCTACCCAACTCATGGAAATTGTTGCAGTAGCAGGTTTGGCGCAGAATTTTAGCGCAGTGCGTAGTTTGATTACCTCTGGTATTCAAAAAGGGCATATGAAAATGCATTTGCTCAATATTCTCAATCAACTGGAAGCTACAGAAGCTGAGAAAGCCACGATTGTAGAATACTTCAAAGACCATGTGGTGAGTCATTCAGAGGCAGTTCGTGTGTTTAGCCAAATTCGCGGTATTGCACAACCTTCGTCTGTTTCCGGTAGCACTAATTCTTAACCCTTGAAAAGCTATTACGCACATGGCAAAATTCTGCTTGCCGGCGAATATGGTGTAATGTATGGGCTGGAAGCCTTGGCTTTCCCTGTGCATTTGGGCCAATGGATGAAGGTCTGGGAAATGCCCAGTGCGGGCAACTCCCATTTGATTTGGCAAGCCAAAGACAATAAGAACCAAGTGTGGTTTGAATGCAAGATTGATACAGATATCCTGCATGCCATTGAAACTACAGATGAATCCTTGTCGAAAACGCTAATTAAGCTCCTGCGCTATGCCAGCGAGCAGCTGCCAGATTTCTTTCTGCACAAGAATATACGGGTGGAAACGGAATTGGAATTTTCTACCACCACTGGCCTAGGGAGCAGCAGCACCTTGGTATCACTTTTTGCCGATTGGACTGGACTTAATCCGCTGGATGTGCAATACGCTGTTTTCGGCGGTAGCGGATACGATGTTATGGTATCGAAGTTGGGTAAACCGCTGGTTTTTTGGAAAGAAAATGATACCGCAAATTGGGCCCCTTTTACCCTGAATCCTGAATTTACCAAGGACTGGTATTTGCTCTTTACTGGTGAGAAAATGAATAGCCGCCTGTCCTTGGATGCAGTTCGTGAGAAACTTGAAATGATAATGGGTAATCCATTATTTAGCATGCAATTAGGGCAAATATTAAACGGATTAAAAGACCCCAAAAGCACCATGTTGCTCGAGGCAGGATTGGAAATGTGGCAAGGCCTAATGGCGGCCTTATTGGGTTTGCCACGACCTTATGATGTATATGAATTGAAACCCATCCAAGGTGGTCTGTGCAAATGGCTTGGCGCTTGGGGCGGGGATATGGTTTTGATAAACAAAACCATGCTTGATATGGATATTCCGGCATTCAAGGACATGGAAGTTCGGAAATGGAATGAAATAGTTAAAAGTTAAAAAGCGATTAAGATAGAATATATGGAATTGAAGAGTGCAACTTGGACCTGCCCGTCAAACATTGCCTTGGTGAAATATTGGGGAAAGAAAGAGGGTGGAATTCAACTCCCCGCCAATCCTAGTATTAGTTTTACATTATCAGATCTGTATGCCAAAACAAAGATTTCATTGCCGCATGGCAATGTGAGTGGCAAGCCCGCATTCAGTTTTCTTCTTGATGGTAAGCCGCAGGTGTCCTTTCATCCTAAAATTGAACAATTTCTAAGTAGAATATGGAACGATTTCAGTGTAGTTCGTGAGTATCATTTGCATATTGAATCTTCCAATAATTTTCCTCATGGTACGGGCATAGCCAGTAGTGCCGCGGGTTTTGGTGCCTTAGCACTTTGTATTTGCGATTTACAAGAGCAGGTAAGTGGCCATAAGCTCGATGATTTTTACACACAGGCAAGCACTATTGCACGTTTAGGATCTGGCAGTGCCTGTAGGAGTGTGTTTGACGGTCCAGCGGTTTGGGGCGAAACTCCAGCATCTGAAGGGAGTTCTGATTATTTCGCAGTTCCTTTCTCTGGTGTTTTGCATGAGACTTTCCAAGAGTTTTGTGATGCTGTGCTTATTATCGACGAGTCGGAGAAAAAGGTTAGCTCTACGGAAGGGCATTCACTATTGGTGAATAATCCCTATGCCCAAGCGAGATACCAAGTAGCTGCGGAGAATTTGAGTCGCATTGCCGATGCGATGACCAAAGGCAACATGCGCAGTTTTATCTCTATTGTAGAAAGTGAAGCATTGCAGCTCCATGCCATGATGATGGCAAGCAGCCCCGGATATATCCTTATGCGCCCAAATACCTTGGCTGTAATTGAAGCCGTTTGGAACTTCCGTGAACAACATGCCCTGCCCTTGATGTTTACCCTAGACGCGGGGGCCAATGTGCATTTACTGTTCCCAAAACTGTACAAAGAACAAATTGTGAACTTTATTCAAAGTGATTTGTTATCATTATGCAAGAACGGCCTATACCTTTGTAGTGATATCGGAAAAGGTCCTGAAAAATTAACCCATGCTGAATAACCCCTTATACTACGCCAAAATCCTTCTTTTTGGCGAATATGGCATCATTGAAGACGCTATGGGATTGAGTATACCTTACAGATTTTACAAAGGTGCTCTCTTACATCCAACTTCTGAACCCAGCCAAGATCAAGTTCAATCCAACAGTAGTTTACAGTCTTTTGCAGCCTACCTGAGAACCAAACAACAGGATGGTGGCCTTGCATGTCAACTTGATGTTGATGCACTTGAGCACGATATACAATCAGGTCTATACTTCGATAGTTCTATCCCTCAAGGATTCGGTGTGGGTAGCAGCGGAGCCCTAGTAGCTGCGATTTATGACCGTTATGTTCAAGATAAAATCACAACTGATGCCATTTCTCAAGGTGAAGCCTTGAAAAAG
>JBEIRK010000037.1:0-19184 GCA_040376005.1 Flavobacteriales bacterium | reverse complement strand
GGGCTTTGTATACCACACACGGCTTTTGAAGCGGAAGGTTTTATCGGTAAGCGCGCCCACTGGACATACATCGATTACGTTGCCAATGAAATCATTATCCAAAGAATTTTGGATGTAGGTACTAATCTCAGCAGCATCACCACGTTTGAGGATACCGTGTTCGCGTTTTTCGGTGAGTTGGTCAGCAGTATACACACAGCGGTAGCAAAGAATGCAACGGGTCATGTGCAACTTGATATATTCACCAATATCAATTTTATCAAATTCGCGGCGTGCAAACTCATAGCGGGTGGTATCTGCACCATGTTCAAATGCCAAATCTTGCAAATGACACTCGCCTGCTTGATCGCACACGGGGCAATCTAGCGGGTGATTGAGCAACAAAAACTCTACTACTCCTTTTCTGGCATCGACAACCCTTTCAGAGCTTTTGTTTTTCACTTCCATACCATCCATAACGGGGGTACTGCAGCTTGCGACCAATTTTGGCATTGGACGAGGATCTTTTTCACTACCCTTACTTACTTCAACCAGACAGGTACGGCATTTTCCGCCGCTGCCTTTGAGGCTGCTGTAATAACACATGGCCGGTGGCACTACATCTCCACCGATCATTCTAGCTGCATTGAGAATTGAGGTACCTTCTGGTACTTCAATCTGCTTTCCGTCAATCGTTACTAATGGCATTATTGTTTGATGTGCAGTCTATACTGCGATGTTTGCAAAAATAAGATTTGTTCACGGTTAGCGGAAGATTTTTTTCCATTTTTGAGGGAAAATTTACCGCTTTTTTTAAGCCGCAATTATTTTGCTGTAAAACCGAATAATTCCGCGCTGCTCTACACGGAAACCCAGCTTCTCAAAACCGGCTGAAATTTCCCGTTCAATTTGTTCGCCATAGGTACCCGGATGGAACTCTACCAACCAATTGGGGACGAATCCTGCTGCGCCATTGGCGATCAACTTCGGCAGCACTTGTGCCTCTGCGCCTTCAATATCCATTTTTACCAAATCTGGTTTATGGATGCGAATCCATGCTGCAAAATCAATGGCTTGCACCCCCGGACCCGGGCTTACTGCATCCATAGCAACAAAAGACTGATTGCTAGGCAATGCAGCTGTATTGTTTGCATATAGCATGGTATCCTCGAACCACGCGGCCACCCTGTTTATACTATCTTTTTCACTGCGCAGTGCTGCTGTGTTTTTTTCAAGCAATTCTGAATTGCGGGCATCGGGTTCAAATGCGTGCACCGCTGCATTGGGAAATTGGGTTTTAAAATAGTGAAATGAAAAACCTTGATTGGCTCCCACATCTGCAATACTGGAAATGGAAAGACCGGCAGGGAGTCTATAGGGTTGCTCGAGCCAGATTTCTTTTAATACAAACTGACTGTCCGAAGCATCGGAAACCGTAAAAGGGTGTGATAAGAAATAGAAATCCGCTTCAGAGGCATCATTCGGAACTCTTTTAAGTTGCCAAAGGGCTTTGCAAACGGCCCACCGAATGTTCCAAGCGGCGGAGCCCCATACAAGCACTTGAACGAAGTCCAAGAGTGCCCTAAAGTATTTCAAGAATCCCAAAGTGGATTAATGCTTAGCCAGCGGCTACTTCAAACGTTTTTTCAGTCACAAGACCGTAATTGCGTTCCAAGCAAGCTTTGGGCTCATTTACGTGCCACTCAAATTCTTCTCTGAAATGGCGAATGGCGGCGGCAACAGGCCAAGCGGCGGCATCACCCAGCGGGCAAATGGTATTTCCTTCAATTTTGCGTTGGATATCCCAAAGCAAATCGATGTCTTGGAGGGTTCCATGTCCGTATTCTAGGCGATGCAACACCTTTTCCATCCAACCGGTTCCTTCGCGGCAGGGGCTGCATTGTCCGCAGCTTTCATGGTGGTAAAAACGGCTAAAATTCCATGTATTTCTTACAATACACTGGTCTTCATCATAGACAATAAATCCACCCGAACCCAGCATACTTCCTGTAGCAAATCCTCCATCTGAAAGGCTTTCATAACTCATGAGTCTGTCCTCGCCTTTGGCATTTTTACACACCAAGTAATGGGGCAAAATAGGAACTGATGAGCCGCCTGGGACACAGGCTTTTAATTTCTTTCCGTTCTTGATACCGCCTAGGAATTGATCGCTATAGATAAATTCCTCAACCGTCATATTCATATCAATCTCATACACGCCAGGATTTTTGATATTACCTGAAGCTGAAATCAACTTGGTACCAGTAGACCTACCAATGCCAATTTTGGCATATTCAGCACCACCTTCATTTATAATAGGAACAACTGCTGCAATGGTTTCTACGTTATTCACTACGGTTGGGCGCTGCCACAGGCCTTTCACAGCGGGGAATGGCGGCTTAATGCGTGGATTTCCACGTTCGCCTTCCAGACTTTCAATTAGGGCAGTTTCTTCACCACAGATATAGGCACCAGCACCACAGGTAACGGCAAGATCTAAGTCGAAGCCTGAACCTTGGATATTTTTTCCCAGCCAGCCATTGGCATAAGCCTCAGCGATGGCTTTTTCAAGAATGCGCATCACATACATGTATTCACCACGTATGTATATATAACTTTGATTTGCTCCCAGCGCGTAGCTGCTCACAATCATTCCTTCGATGAGCAAGTGCGGGATTTTTTCCATGAGGTACCTGTCTTTAAAGGTTCCAGGCTCAGACTCATCCGCATTGCAAAGCAAATGGCGTGGAACCCCTTCTGGCTTGGCCAAAAAGCTCCACTTCATCCCTGTGGGGAAACCGGCACCCCCACGGCCACGGAGGCCTGAGGTTTTCACTTCTTCAACCACCTCATCCGGTGTCATTTTTTTAAGCGCTTTTTCAACGCTTCTATAGCCACCTTCTTTTCTATATACTTCGTAAGACTGAATTCCGTCTACGTGTACTTTGTCTAATAATAGTTTTCTGCTGCTCATCACATTCCCATATAATTGGCCTTCGGATTCTTTCTGTATTCCTCAATTAGGGCATCCACCTTTTCTTCTGTAAGATGCTCGTGGTAGGTTTCGCCACATTGCAACATGGGTGCATAACCGCATGCGCCGAGGCATTCCACTCCTTTGACTGTAAACAATCCGTCTGGCGTGGTTTCACCATCCTTAATACCCAGTTTATCTTCGATATAATTCAGTATTCTTTCGCCGCCTTCAATAGCGCATGGACCTGTTCTACATACTTCAAACTTCACTTTACCTGCAGCTTTGGTATCGTACATACTGTAGAACGTAGCTACTTCATACACCTCAATAGGTTGAATATGAAGCAATCGGGCCACATAATCCATAACGGGCACATCGAGCCAACCGAAGTGTGCTTGTGCAATGTGCAACACCCTTAAAAGGGCACTTTTTTGTTTTCCTTCTGGAAACAACTGAATTACGCGGTTCACTTCATCGAGAAGTTCCTGCGGAAATTGAATTTGATCTTGTGCAGTAGCCAATGTTTGGTATGCTTAAATGCGGGTGCGAATATAACACTTCGCCCTTTCGCTATAAAATCGAAATTGTGTATTTTTCAATTCTTATCAGTTTCTTTCGCATGTAACAAATGTTACCGGGGAATCGAAAGGGATTTAGTATTTTTGCAATACTGAAAAAGCGCATTTTTTTTATCAACAGCATCATAGCTGCAGCATCCATGGTCATCGTTATGCAATCTTGTGATGATTCCAAAAAAGGGGAATGTGGCCAAGTGAATATTTCACAAAGCGGCGGTGATGATAGCCACAACAATGGTCAAAACTGCATGAGTTGCCATGTATCTGGAGGCACAGGCGAGGGCTGCTTTGTAGTTGCTGGTTCTGTATACAACAGCGCAGGCAGCAGTCCTATGGGTTCTGGTACAATCAAGCTTTATACGGGCCCAAATGGCACGGGTACTGTAGCTGCTGAAATCGCGGTGGACGGTAAAGGCAATTTATACACCACAGAATCTGTAAACTTTGGCAGCACGGGCTTATATCCCTCCTATACAAATAGTACAGGCCAAACCAAGTACATGGGAAGTTTCACCGGCAATGGCCAGTGCAACAGTTGCCATGGCGTGGTAACAGGCAAAATAACCGCACCTTGATTTTACGTTAAAATAGGGAGGCCTCTCTGTAGGCCTCCTTATTTCAGAGTATATTCGCAGACATGAATCTGCACTTCTTCACATTCAATCCTTTACAGGAAAACACATATATCATTTGGTGTCAAGACACCCTTGAATGTGCGATTATAGACGCGGGAAATTATGATTCCGCAGAAGGTGCAGCTTTAGAGGAATTTATCACCACCAACCATTTAAAACCAACACTCTTATTGGGCACACATGCCCATATCGACCATGTATTCGGAAATTGGTTTGTGAAGCAAAAATGGGACTTGCCTTACTATTTGAATGAAAGCGATATTCCCATGTTTGCGCGAAGCGAACAAATGGCAGTGCTTTGGTCATTGAAATATACTCCAGGACCTATGCCAGACCACAATTTGGCGCACGGCGATCATATTAAAATCGGGAATTGTGAACTGGAAGTTCGTTTTGTGCCCGGTCACGCCCCTGGGCATGTAGTATTCGTCAACCATGCAGACCGCTGGATTATTGGTGGAGATACACTATTCCGCGGGAGCATTGGTCGTACAGACTTACCGGGTGGAAATCACGACTTGCTGTTAAAAAAAATTCGAGAAGAAATGTTCACCTTGCCTGATGACTACATCGTGCATTCAGGACATGGACCGTATACCAGCATTGGATTTGAAAAAGAAAACAATCCTTTTTTCCTAACCACACACTGGGAATAAAACCGCGGTATGAGTTTGTTGAGATACAACTTAGATTATTTGGCCACCCTCTTGCATGAGTGCGGCGTTACACATTGGGCCGTGAGCCCGGGCTCGCGAAATGCGCCCATAGTTGCAGGTTTAATACGTCATGGTGGTTTTCAATTGCATAGCTTTCCAGATGAACGCAGCGCGGCATTTGCAGCATTAGGCATGTCGCAAGGACGCGGATTTACCTGCGGCGTCATATGCACCAGCGGAACGGCAAGCCTAAATCTGTATCCTGCAATTTGTGAGGCCTATTATCAAAGGGTACCTTTATTGGCGATTACTGCAGATAGGCCAGCAGAACTTATTGACCAATGGGACGGGCAAGTGATTCACCAAAAAAATCTATTTGAAAAACATATACTTGCATCCTATGAAACGCCGCAGGATTTGCATGAAACGGAGCTTAACCAAGAATTAGACAGCATTGTCAGAGCAGCAGTGAAGCGCAGTTTGCAACCCGACAAAGGCCCAGTGCACATTAATATTCCACTGAAGGACCCTATTTATAAAAATAGCCAACAGATCTTCAAACACATACCCGGGATACAGCCCTTGGTTTTTTTGAGAAATGCATTTCCAAAAGCGATTCCATCTGAGATACAAGAACGCCTGAAAAATGCCAGGAAAATACTGTTTCTATCGGGGCAAAACCTCCCTGACGCGGGCTTAATGATGGCAGCACGGCACGTAGCTGCTAAGTTCCCGCTTATTGAGGATATTACTGCCAATCTCGGTGGTGCGGGATTAAAAAGAATAGACAATGCCATGCACCTTCAAGCGCCTGATGCTGCGTTGGCCCCTGATTGTCTCATAACCTTTGGCTTATCCGTATTATCAAAACCATTAAAGAAGTTTATACAACAACATCCGCCTGCGTTTCATTTGCATTTGAGTACAGGTGGTTTTACTGGTGACCCGTTTAAAAGCAGCCCAGTGACATTGGCTTGCGAACCTGCGGAAATCTTGGATTACTTGCACAATACCTTGAAAGCAAATAAGATCTACTTATCCCAATGGCAATACTATGCTAATTATAACCCTTGGATTCATTTCAGTAAGGATGCGGAATATCACTTTGTGAAAACATTTCTACAATCCTGTACACCAGCGGATTGCATACACTTGGGCAACAGCATGACAGTAAGGTATGCTTCACTTTCTGGCGAATGCAACGGACTTATTTTCTGCAACCGCGGCACCAGCGGCATTGACGGCAGCCTATCTACAGCTGTAGGCTATGCCTTGGCATATCCCGAGAAACAGGTGTACTGCCTGCTGGGTGATATTTCGTTTTTCTACGATGTAAATGGCTTGTGGACGGATACACTGCCAACAAACCTTGGTATAATTGTGCAGAACAACTTTGGTGGTGCTATTTTTAACAAAATTGAGGGACCTAATGAAGTTCCAGACTTAATGCCATGGATAGCCACACCGCATCGGCGAAGCGCAGCTGCGGTAGCAAGTGATTTTAACATTCCCTATCACAAATTTAGAGGTAACGAAGAATCTGCCGCAAGTGTTTCGCAGCTCAGTACCCCCTACATTTGTGAAGTTATTTATGAATCCAAATAAAACCGCCCTAATTGCTGGCAGCACCGGACTGGTAGGCAAAGCCTTACTTACCTTATTGTTAGATAGTCCTGTCTACGACAAGGTAATCGCTGTCGGTAGAAAAGCCCCAACTATTACCAATCCTAAGCTAGAATCTCTAGTGGTAGATTTCAACGCAGAAAACAGCTTACAGGTACCGTGTCACGACGTGTTTTGTTGCCTAGGCACAACCATAGCAGTGGCGGGTTCTCAGGAAAAATTTCGCGAGGTTGACCATGATTATCCCTTAGCATTGGCTCAGCAAACCTTGGCAACTGGCGCTTCTGCCTTTTACATGGTTAGCGCCATGGGCGCCGACTCTGGAAGCAAGATATTTTACAATCGCGTAAAAGGGGATACAGAAAAGGATATTGCAGGCTTAGGCTTCCAATCTACATACTTTTTCCGCCCGTCTATGTTACTGGGCGACCGCGGTGCATTTCGTTTGGGTGAGAAAATAGGCAAAGTGCTGATGGTGGGCTTGGATTTCTTAATACCGGCGAAGTACAAGGCAGTGCCAGCCAAACAAGTAGCGTGGTGTATGTTGCAAGAGGCTCAGGCTCCCAAAACGGGTGTTACAACCGTAGAAAATGATGCTATTTTAGCAGCCTAAGTGTTATTTGTAGCGTTCAAGTTCGCGCTTCATATCGCGTTCTTTCAAGTCATCACGCTTATCATAGGTCTTTTTACCCTGACCAATTCCAATTTCCACCTTAAAAATACCGCGTTCGTTTTCAAATAAACGCATAGGAAAAATGGTGTAGCCTTTATTTTTGGCCTTAGCCCCTAAACGCTGTAGCTCTTTTTTGGTGAGTAACAATTTTCTTTCTCTCAAGGGCAATTGTTCTCCAAAGCCCATGGCCTGTTTGAACTCTGAAATATGCATATTTTTCAGGAACAATTCTCCGTCCTGCACCATACCATAAGCGTCACCCAAATTTAGGTTATTGGCTCTAATGGACTTTACCTCAGGCCCTGTAAGCACAATACCCGCAACATATTTATCTTCCGTGTGGTACTCAAACCCCGCTTTGCGGTTCACAATTTCTATTTTCTTTTTCTCAGCCACGAATTGATGCAATTAGCCTATCCACTTTTTCCTTTTTCAAAATTTTCTGCCCCGTTGTTCCAGTGGCAATAACCCGGTCACCGACTCTGGCTTCCCAGGAGCAATTCACAGCATTTCCTTCCAAGCGAAACAGGGTTGCCGTAATATCTACGGTATCACCAAGCAGTGCTGGGGATTTGTGTTCGATGGTTAGAAAGGTACCTATGCCTTCCTCATCTGCATCTAACATATCCAGCACAAACTGCCTACTGGACCATTCAGCATCCCTGCCGAGGGCAAAGGTGGCATAGAAAGGATGAACAACACCCGTTTCAAACCGCGCAATATCTGCCTCTCCCACCAGGTGGGAAATGGTCTTGGTATCTCCTATGTTGAAAATGGCTTTGATGTCTTCAAAAATACATCCCGCGCCTCAATTCAGGTGCGATTCGAGAATTTCTTCGCGAATGTTTCCGTGCGATGTGTGAAATACACACTTCTCATCCTTGACAACCAGCAGTTGAGGCGACTCATGTGTCACTTCTAGGGTATCTGCCACAAGGGAAGATATTGGCCTGTAGGACAATAAATCCAAATAGTACAAATCTGCAGCAGCTCCATATTTTGAAGCTGCATTTTTCAAACGGTTCATGGCCATACTGCTAATAGAACAGCGTGTTGAATGCTTAAAAATCACTACCGGCTTGGAAGCCGATGTTTCAATTGCATCCAACAATTGCTGTTCAGATTCCAGATGGATCCAATGCTCCATTACTTTTTTTCGGTAACTCCGTAATTGGCCTGACCCACTTGTGGGCAACGATCTTTCTTACGCATCATGCAACTGCTTGCCGCAATTGTCAAGATTACCATGGCGAATATTACTTTTGCTTTTCTCATGATTCACAACTCCTTCTGCAAAATTAACGAATTCCGTGCCAAATTTGTTGTGAACAACAATTTAATAATAACACTATCAGATCAGATTCCGACCAATACTTTCAAACTACAACAGCAATATGGTGAATATTGGCCCATTTTTTCAGAACATATTTCATGTCTAAAAAAGGCCCGGATTAAGCTTCCACAATGGGTTGAAGCAAATTGCATATTCCCACGCACCCCTTTTGAGCAGGCCACTCCCGAGTGGGTAGCTCAATTTCATGCTGCACAGATTCAAGGTTCAAAAATTTTAAGCATCACCGGCGGACTTGGGGCAGATGATTTTGCATTTGCGGCTGCAGGCAAAGATGTTATTTCTCTAGACCCCGATGCATGCCTAAATGCAGTAGTCGCGCACAATGCCCAATGCCTGAATGTGCAAATTCAAAGAATTACGGATACGGCTGAAAACTTCCTTGCCCATAACCAAGGCCCATGGGATGCAATTTATGCGGATCCCGACCGTCGTCCTTCAGGTGCCAGACAGGGAGGAGCTCCCAATACCTGGTCACCCGACATCTTCAAACTCATACAACAGTATCCCAATGCAAGTCCTACCTGGTGGATTAAACTAAGTCCTATGACAGACATTCAATGGCTGCTCAATGGAAATCTCCCAGCTATGGATGTTTGGGTGGTTGAATCCATAGGTGAAGTGCGTGAAATCTTGGCCAGTGTGCATAGTAATGCCCAAAAAGCGGTGCATTATGTGCATTGTACTGCAAAAACCTATCAAACCTGGTCTGGTGAGAGAATAAATACGGAAACATCGGGCAACACCTTGTTCACGGAACCCAGCTCTGGTGTTATAAAAGCAGGCTTGCACCGCAAGTTTCAATCTGTTTTCGACCTAGAAGCCTGCAATAAAAACGAGACCTTTTTTGTAGGGAATAGCATAATCCCTGTGCATCTTGGGCGACAATTTAACTTAAAAGAAACCTTGAAGGGAAGCCTGCAGCACATTTACAAAGAGCTCTATTACAGGGGCATCGTAAAGGCCAACATTTTGGCCAGACAGTGCGCTACTGATACAGAAGACATTCGCAAAAAATCGGGCATAGCCGATGGAGGGGAAGTCTATTTATTCTTTACAGGAGATAAGGAAAAGACCTGTTTCATTTGCAAGAAATGAAGGCCTATTATTGGAACGAATAAGGGGGAAAAGAAGTAGGATTGAAATCTATAGTAAAGGGAATTACTTATCCTTTTTATCACTATTGGCACGTGCCACGTACTTTTCCAAAGCTGACAACATACTTGGAGAATCGGGTGATGGTGCTGGGATATCAAGTATTAGGTTGTGTTCTTCTATAGCCTGCGCCGTGCTTGATCCAAAACCAGCGATGCGGGTGTTGTTCTGCACAAAATCAGGGAAGTTGTCATACAAAGACTTGATATCTGCAGGGCTAAAGAACACCAAAATATCATAAAACACATCCTTCAAATCGCTAAGATCGCTGCTGACGGTGTTGTATATGATGCATTCTGAAAAGTTAATTTTGTTCTTCTCGAAAAACTCAGGAATGGTAGCTTTGCGAATATCCGAGCAAGGGAAAAGGAATTTCTCTTTGCTATGCGCCTTACAAAGGGTTAAGAAATCTTTTTCGGTGCCTTTGCCGTGAAACATTTTGCGCTTGCGAGGTACAATGTACTTCTGGACATAGTTAGAAACACTTTCATTAATGCTGAAATACTTGGTATCCTGTGGCATTTCCACTTTCATTTCAGCTGCAATGGTGAAGAAATTGTCAACCGCATTTTTGGAATTGAAAATGATGGCGGAGAAATCTAAAAAGTTGATCTTTTGCCTGCGAATGTCGCGCGCAGCCATGGGCTCGATATGAATGAAAGCCCTGAAATCTATTTTTAGCTTGTATTTCTTACAAAATTCCTCATAGATATTTTTACCTATTTCCGGCTCCGGCTGGGTGATGAGGATGCTTTTTACTTTTAGTTCTCTGTCTGCGGTCATTGTTTGTACATTCTGAAGAGGGCTGTCAGAAGAACAGCATGAGGTAAAATTTCGAAGCCGCAAAAATACAAAATACCTGACAAACTCAATCCAGTTTCGCGGAACAATCCCATAAACTCCAAAATTAACCGTAAAGAAATCCAGATTGTAATGGCCACAGCCATGATCAACGGCACGTCAATCCCCTCCAGGCGTGAGGAATTGAAGTAGCTGAGCACAATCAGCGGAAACAGAATAAGGCTAATACCAAAGTCAATATTAATTTGTCGTTGGGTCTGATTTCTGGAAATTGCAGACAATTCGAGTACATAAGCCTGCAAACGTTGCACGAAAAACAGGGATACTTTCCAAAAAGCGACCATTACAACGACCAAAAGGTAAAAAATGAAGCTATTAAGGTTCACATACCCCCCATACACTACAATAACACAGATGGCTTGTGCAATGACTAAGGTGGATATAATGGCAGCAATTACGCTTCCTGAAGTAAAGGAAATACCAAATTCAGAAATCAGTTCCCGGAAGTAATACCCTTCAAAAAGACTTCGTATTCGAAGCAAAAGCTGCCCCGGAAACGCATTTCGGAAATACAGAACCAAACCTACAATGCCTAGGGTAACCAAAAAGAACCAAAACTTACCCAGTCCTTTACGCAAATAAATTTCTTTATTAAACGGATCAAACGGATCCACACGCTTGCCAGAATACTTTTGTGGGATTTTAATTAAGAACCTGCTTTCCAGCACTTCATACAAGCTATCTGTGCGGAGGCTATCTAGAAAAGCCGCTGTTTTTAGGTACCGCACCCGAGTGGTGCTATCTACTTTGATCGAATCTGGCAGCTGCTGTTGCTGCTGCTGCGCTTCTTCCGTTTGCGCATGCAGGGCAACTGCAACACAAGACAACACGATGAAAAAAAGGCCCTTCAACATTAAAAAGCGGTAGTTAAGCCCACGTGAAACTTCGATTGGTTAAATCCAAAGCGCTGGCCGCTGCCTTTGCCTACAGCCCATGCGAACTGGAGGATACCCGCACCTGTGCGAATCCCCGATTGAATCCCAAGTCCGTGCAACCAGCCTTGTGGCAGCATAGATGGCGACGTTTCGGATTGATTTCTGAAAAATGCAACATGATAAAAAGGCCCTAAGTAGCTTTCTGCATCTGGCATCAGTCTTAATTCTAGGGTCCCCATGTAAAATTCGTTCGCAAAAATACTCTGTTCGTTAAAACCTCGTATACTTTTTATTCCGCCATAGCGGTCAAGTTCATTAAAATATACTTTAGGGGCTCTGTAATGGTTATACTCAGCTGCGGCCTTAAGGACCATCCATCGGCCCAATGGCTGATACACAGCAGCATCCAACTGAAATCGATAGGTATTGTTCTTGAAAGCCCCTGTCGCATTTAAGCTGTCATACACATTCCATAACACCCCTGCCCCATTGGTCCACTGAATCGCCTCTATGGCAGGATCCTTTAAAAACCGCCGTGAAGCCACTGTTCCTTTTGCTGCAACAAACCAGCCCCTTTTTGGAAGTTCGCCGGTTTGCAGGTTCCCCAAATTATACCCCACCGAATACAAGCTATGGCGCATGGCGGGATTCCCTGGCAACCTCCTGTTGGCTTCAATAAACGCCTTGTCAGTAAAAATCGTAATCCGATCCATGAGGGCTGCACCGAGGATAATACTGCCACCTTTTCCAGCGGGTAAACGAAACTCCACACCACGATACAGGGTGGAAAATAGGGTATCAAATTTCATGAACTCCAACCTAAAGGAGCTCACAAACGGAAGTCCGAACACATAGGGAATGGACGTATTCAAACGAAACTCCTGCGACCTTGCCCTAAAGCTCCTCCACTCTATTCCTGTGGAAACACCTCGGCCAAACATATTGTAGAATCGCCCTTGAAACTCCCCAGTGAATGCGGCCCTACCATTGGCTTGTGTCGCCAAACCCGCCATGCCGCTGATGAGGTCCTTTCCTGCTTTGCTTTGAGGCATATAGATGAGCAAGCGATCATCTAACAAACCCAACGAGGCTGCTTTGCCACTGCGAACGCCGTCCACAATGCGCAGGCGTTCGTGGAATCGGTTCAACTTAACATCAGAAAACGGATCTCCCTTGCGAATCCCCGCTACAGACGCTAAAAATCCTGGATGGAATTGAGTGCCTTTGAAGACAAAGGAATCGAAAGCATAATAGCTCCCTGAATTTGCATTGGCTTGAATGTGTATCCCCGATTTTCCTTCTTCTATAAGTGCATAGGTAACTTCCGCAAATGGGTAACCCTCATTGCATGAATTTTCGATAAATGCGGCAGATAATGCAGATACTTCTTGCACCTTCAAGCGGGTAGTGTATGCTACTTCGCCTTCACACCAAGTCAATTGTATACTATCGAAGTAGGGACCAGGAATCGCTTGCAATTGATGTGGCGCCACAGAATCTACCCTAGCGAGTAGATATCCTTTTTTGCGGTATAAATCCAACACATACTTCACCCTTTCCTTGGCTGGACCTTTTTGAATATGTCGAATTGTGTCTTGCTGGGCTTGGGCAACACCTTGACTTAAAAAAAATAAACTCAGTATAATTCGGTAAAATGGCACGATTGGTGGTGCAAATTACGAATTTTGCATACAAATGGCCGGACTCTACTTTCATATTCCCTGGTGTCGCCGGGTTTGCTCCTACTGCAACTTTCACTTTAGCACCAACACAAAGGATTTGGAACCCTTGACTGCGGCTTTGATTCAGGACTTAGCAATCAACCATGCATTTATTGAAACCCGTTCCTTAGCATCCTTGTATTTTGGTGGAGGTACCCCGTCTATGATTCCCATAGCCGGTATCAAAGCCCTCATCAACGCGGCCTCCAACTATTTTACTTGGTCCCCAAATGCCGAAATCACCTTGGAAGCCAATCCTGAAGACATCACAGAAGAAAAGCTTCAACAATGGAAAGAAGCAGGCATCAACAGATTGAGTATCGGTATTCAAAGCTTAAGTGATGAAGATTTGAGTTTTATGAACCGAGGCCATACCACAGCACAGGCCAAAGCGTGCGTACAACTCGCCCTGGATGCAGGATTCACATCGGTAAGTATTGACTTGATTTTTGGTTCACCTTGGCTGAGCAATGCTGCATGGGAACAAACCCTAGACTGGGCATTTGGCTGTGGCGCTGACCATATTAGTCCTTACGGCTTGACCATAGAGCCTAAAACCTTCATGCAGAAAAAAATCAAAAAAGGAGAATGGCCTGCCCCAGAAGAAGATATTCAGGCGATACAATATACCATGCTGTATGAAAGGAGTCAAAAAGAAGGTTGGGATTTTTACGAAATCAGCAATATGTGCAAACCAGGAAAAAGGGCGGTGCACAATAGCAATTACTGGCAAAACAAGCCCTATTTAGGGATAGGCCCATCGGCCCATAGCTATAGCCAGCGCACCCGCAGATGGAATGTCTCTGACAACAAGCAGTATGTAAATTGCATCTTGCAGGGAATACCCGCTTGGGACTCCGAGGAATTAGATGCTGCAAATATTTTTAACGAATATGTACTTACCAACCTGCGACGCAGTGAAGGGGTATCCCTAACCCATATGCTATCTGCAGGCTTCTACACGGAACTCGAATTAAAAGCATTCTCCAACAACTTGGTTGCAAAGGGATTAGCAAGTATAAATGGCGACCATGTAACCCTTACGCTGCAAGGCCGATTGCTGGCCGATTGGATCAGCTCCGAATGGATGGCATAAGGGTTGGTGCAGATTATATTGTATACATTGCATTAATTTTCCAAAGAGATGCAACCCTTTTTAGGAATTGCAGTCAAAACAATATCGTGAGTGACAGCAATTCAAGACATCATAGCGAAGTGCAAAGACGGGGACAGAAATGCCCAGCAAGAGTTATTCAGGCTTACAGGCCCGAAAATGCTCGCGTTTTGCCGTCGCTATTGCAAGTCTGAAGATGATGCCCGCGATGCTCTGCAAGAAGGATTCATAAAAGTGTTCACCAGTTTGGTTAAATATCGAGGCGATAGCGCACCAGAAACCTGGATGAGTCGAATATTCATCAATACCGCCATAGACCAATATAAAAAAGGTCAGCAGTATACGGGAATGTTTGACAGCTTGCCCGATGAGGTTGAACGAGAGGATGAAAGTTATAACGACAATCCTTTCCCTTGCACCGCAGTTGATATTTTAAAAGTAATGGATACCATGCCAGAAGGATATAGAATTATCTTTAACCTCTACTGCATGGAAAATTTTACCCATAAGCAGATTGCTGAATCATTGGGCATTAGTGAAGGTACCTCAAAGTCACAATATGCCCGTGCCAAGAAATTCATTTATGAGGCATTAACCCAAAAAAATAAGATTCGTGAATAACAAACCTGACCATATGGAAGATTCGGTGCGCAAAGCTTTTGAAGGCTTTGAACTGCCCGTGACCGATATGGACTGGTCGCGAATCGAAGCCGCCTTGCCCGTTGAAAACAAGGGCAAAGGATTCTTCTTTTGGTTTAACAAACATAAAGGCTTGAGCTTGCTGCTGCTTTGTGCCGCAGGCATACTTGGCTCTGCTGCGTATTATTTTGCTTCGCAACACACTAACTCACAAGCGTTCGTAAGCAAGCCTGAAGCGAGCTCAGGTGCTAAAACAACAGAAAACCTGTCGGTACAAGATGCACCAGCGAAGAACCAAATATCTAATGCAGCCACTGTGCTACAAGACGGCACCCCACAATATAAAAACGAGACTGTTACTGAAGCAGCGCAGTCAGGAACCATACCTTCAGCGCAACGCAGTATAATACCTGCCCAAACCCGTGCCGAAGCTATATCTGCAGGAAGTCCTGCAATAGCAAAAACACCTGCCACTGCGCCAGTGACTGCTGCAGTGCAGCCCCCTGTGGTCGCAGAAGAACCACCAATATTCCCAACTTTCGCATCCCTTGGTTTTGGCATACACAAGTTCATCACCCCAGTATTGGGATTGTTCAAATTGCCCTTATCTATTCGATTGCACAAGTCCACGGACCCGGCAAGTCCCCCGCTAACGCCTCAATTCTATTCAAGTCTCGGCTTGAGCCAAGCACCCGGGAAAATGACTCCGAAAGTTGGAAGTGCCATTTGGGAGAATTACCAATGGCTTGGTGGAGCAAATCCTGCCACTGATCTGCGTCTTGAAGGGGGTATGACTGTGGGCCAAAAATGGCAATTCCACGCAGGAGCTGCATTTGAAGGCAACCCAGCGCAGTCTAGAAGCAGTGACTCAATTAAAATCAGAATTGCAGATCGCTTCCTACCCTATATGGATGTGAATGGCAATGTGCTTTATTGGTTGGCCGTGCGCTGGCGGGATAGTATCGTTGTAATCAGCCGCAATTCACAAAGGGTATGGATGGAAATTCCATTGGGTTTAAGCCGCAGCTTCGACCTCACCAATGATTGGAAATTCAGGGCTGGCCTTACCCTTAATCCGGGTGTTATGCTTGGAGGCACGGGCCAAATCGCAAATCCATATGCGCAATATTCAGGCAGTTATCTGAAGTACCAATACGGAATTGAAGCTGACACAGCTGCTGCGGTTATTCAAGCCCGCCCGTTCATGAACAGTTATAGATTAGGCGCTGGACTGCAATTGGGAGCTGAAAAAACAATGGCCCCTTACACCCTAGGTGTTTGCCTCCAAACACGCTATTACAGCCCTATTTGGAAAAAGGAAACTGCACTAAGCCAAAACACCCTGCAATATGGGCTAAACATACGACTCGGAATATCCCTTAACCCTTGATGTGAAAATGAAAAAACTGCTCTTGCTCTGTCTTACCATGCTCATACAGCAACTAAGCCTGCTGCGCGCCCAAATCTTGGTACCTGAAGATGCACAAGCTCCCGAAGGTGCAATTGTTCTTCAATCAAGCGAAGGCAGACTTTGGATGGTGAGTAAAATTGGAGAAAGCGGCGGGATTTCTACATTTAGTGTCTCTGCCAAGTCGGGCGGAACGTGGAAGAGGTATGGCAGCCTTAAGGCGCTGACACAGCAAAATTCGAAGTTCATCCTATTCCATGATATTGAGGTGTTTAATAACAAAGTGTACTTGGTGGGAGATTTTGCGGTCCCAGGCAGCAGCAATAATTGCCTGATTGCATATGACCTAAACAACAACCAAAATGGCACTTGGAAATCAGAATTTTCATTCAGTGCGGCCGGCCTTTCGCCTGTAATAACCTCCTTGGCCATTTGTCAAAACACCCTTTACCTAGGCGGCATTTTCGGAAAAGCCGGCAACTTGGAGTGTAACAATATGGCCCGCATCAATTCAAATTTTCTGTTGCAGCAATTTAAGGTGAGTAAGAATGTGGGCGCCAATGGTGGAATTCGTGCCATGGATGCCGATAGTACATCCACCCTGCTTTATGTAGCCGGCAATTTTCGCACCTTTACAGGACAAAGCGCCAATGGGTTTGTTCGATTTAGGGTAAAAGATTCAGCCTTGCTTACGCCAATAGTTTCATCAGACGTGGCGGTGATAAAAATGCGCAACATAGGCTCTTCCTTATTGTTGTTTACTGAAGACACCGCAAATAAAGAACGCAAAATTTGGTTTTTGCAGAATGGAAGCTTGGAAAAGATTGGAGGATTGGACAGTTTGTTTGAGGTATCCAATTTTTTTAGGGTAAAATGGCAATGCTACTTTAGTGGTGTGGCAAAGCCAGAACTTGATGTGCGCGGATTGGGTATTTTCAGCATCGCACCCGGAGCAAAAGCAAGTCGTATTTTCCGCAATTTAAATGGCATCCAGCGCGCTGAATCCTTCAATAATGACATTTATGTCACTGGTGTTTTCTCAGGAATACTAAGCAGTATAAAATACAATTTCACAGTGGCCCGAATTGATGAAAACTATCAGCGGGTATATGGCAGGGTTTATTATGACCGCGATGGCAGCGGAACCTTCACAAACGGAGACACTAAACCAGGTGACAGGAATGCCCAAATACTGCCTTATAATGCCCTAATCCCTGTCGACGAATTGGGATTTTTTACATTTATTGTTCCTAAAAATAAATCGCAGTTGGTTAAAATAAACTTCGTCAAAACACCAGAAATCTCAAAGGCTGTTTCCTTTGTCTTCAATACGGATACTTTTAATGAAAGATTAATACAGTTTCCGCTGACCTTGGTAAAATCCAACTATTCCGACATTCGTGTAAAGCTAACCTCTGCGGGAGGATGGAATGTTAGGAAAGACACCTCCGAGCTCTATGTGTTAAAGGTCACGAATAATGGAGTTTCTGCCGCCACACCGGATATCAACCTAAACTTCAGTGGTAAAATTGTACTTATAAAACCCTTTCCCGCACCCGATGTTATCAATCCTGGCAACATACGCTGGGAAAAGGAGCCCTTGCAAGCAGGTGAAAGCAAATATTACCTCATTAAACTCACTACCCCATCTACCTCTTTCAATATAAACGACAAGGTGGATTTTAGTGCTGAAATCACAGGCGTAGTGGATGACAATCCGGCGGACAACACCGATTCATTGCAGCAAACGGTAAGCGAAGGCATTGCACCAAACACAAAATTGCAATATCCAGCAGCAGCAGGAAACACTGCTGCAAGCTTAGACCCTAATGCCGGTAAAATCGAGTATATCATACGTTTTACCAATACTACAAATGACACCCTTAACACGGTGATTGTGCGCGATACCGTAGCAACACCGGACTATGTCACCTACATCCAAGAAACGGGCGCAAGTCATACCTTCAGCAGAGATGTGTATACAAGTTCTTCCCTTCCAGAAAAGGTAATTGTAGTGTATACCTTCAACAATATCAACCTCCCACCCAACCCTTCCGGCAACAGTGAATTGGTGAATTCTAGCGGCTATATAGGTTTTAAATTGGGTTTATCACCATCCCTGTCAATAGGCACTGAAATCACCAACCAAGCCAGCATCACCTTGGACAACCAAATTGCCATTGTTACCAATATGGTAAAGGCAAGGGTATACAGTTCTAGCATTTCTGCATACGAAGGGCAACAATCATTTACCATATACCCAAATCCCTTTCACGACATTCTAAATTTCTCTGAAAGCGCAAATGGTGCTATCTTCGCGCTTTACGACCCTACAGGTAGAATGATTGTTCGGGAAAAAATATCAAGTCAAATGCTTGACCTTCAAGATTTTAATCTTGCAACTGGCAGCTACATATACCGCATTCAAACGGCTAACGGCAGCAGCAGCGCGGGAACATTGATAAAAAATAATTAAAAATAATTTCAGGAACACAAGCAACGAAAACGGGGTAATCGCGACAAATAACTAGATAAAACAAAGAACTATGAAAAGACTATACAAACTTCTACTCGCCCTTTTGATGCTCGCATCATTTTCAGGCAAGAAAGTACAAGCACAGAATTATTCAGGATATGAATATTCTGCAAAAGGCCTTACTGTGTCTCTTTGGGCCACAGACAAGCGCGCTTGGGACAGCTGTGCACAAGTAAAGTACACCAGCAATGGCGTAGTAATCGCAACAGGAGCTCAAGCCTCATACACCTTCACTGCACCAGGAAACTACATTGTGTGCATGAAAATCTACAATACATGCAAGAAATGGGATACACAGGTTTGCAAGCACATTGTGCTTACCAGCTGCGACTCCAATGCCTGTAATCTTACTCCAGAATTTTCTGTGAAAGTAGATTGCCTTAAAGTCAAATTATTGGCAGGT
>JBEIRK010000183.1:0-3740 GCA_040376005.1 Flavobacteriales bacterium | reverse complement strand
GCCTAATGTTAAAAACACCAAGGCCATTCTTTTTACTGAAAAAACTATAGCTACAATAAATAAAAGTATTATATGTAGCATAACCATGAATTCAGCGTTGCCCACAGAAAACCATGCAAAGCCAAGATGTAGCAAAAATATACAAATGAAAAGGAGTAAAAAACGCTTATTGTTAGAATATATATTCAACTTTGTTTTGGCGCCAAGAATTCCTATGGATATGAATAAGAAAACAACGGATATGGCAGCCAAAATCCATAAATAAAAACTCCCTTGAAGTAGAATAGGAATATTTCCATGAATTTGGACAAAACTCCGTACAAGATTCATGGCGGTAAATTTGAAATTTTCAATACCCGGACTCAAATCTACAAGACCTTCTTGGGCATCCTGCACCACCCAATGCGCAAGCTGTTGCTGCTGTTTCAGTGCGAAAAAAGTATAAAATAAAATTACGCCTATTGCGGCAATGACAGGAATAAAGAGTCGAGAAAGATGTTTTTTCTGAAGCACCATTGAAATAAAAATCCCCAATGCCCAAAAGATGTAGCTCTGATGAAACAAAATGGCTACTGCGATGCATATCCAAGTCGAAATGATGTGAATGCCCTTGTCTTGAATTAAATATTGAACATAGGAATAGGTAGCGGCCAAGGCGAATGCCAAGGGTAGGATATACGCCTCATTTTCTGTTGCAAAGCGCATCATCCCAAAACTCACCCCACAGAGCATCGAATTCCAAAAAACAAATGGGACTTCCATCTTTTTTAAGATGTTTCCTGCACATACTATGGCGATTCCTCCTGCAATAGCATTGAAGCCTTTCATGCCTGCCAACACCTGTAAGGGTGTTAAGTGCCAAGTTGTTCTAAGCCATTGGGTGAGGAGGTCAAACAGCAAATGATGCGGACCTATTTCAGCGCCCATTGCATAGCCATAGGCGTCTGATGTAGAATTGTTTGTAGGAAAAAAAAGATACAGAACCGTGCAAATAAGTCCCGCCCATAAAGGCGAATATCTCATTCTTATATCTTGCATGGACCGCGTCATTTAGCTTCAAAAATAGGAAAGACAGAATTAGAAATCAGTGCTTTCCATTTCATCCCTTAATTTTGTGCCATGATTCTTCACCTCCAGGACCCTGTTTTTAAGCACTTGGCAGCCACAGCAAAGAAGACCGGTATGCCTGCTTGGGTAGTGGGAGGTTTTGTGCGGGATTGTATTTTAGGCAGACCCACAAAGGATGTTGATGTTGTTGTACTTGGAAGCGGAGTGGAGTTTGCCAAAGTATTTGCAGACTCCTTGCAGGAAAACCGCTTTGTGAGTTACTTTAAAAATTTCGGTACTGCACAGATTAAAACAAGTGAACTTACCATTGAAGTTATCGGTGCCAGAAAGGAAAGCTACCAACGCAATAGCAGAAAACCCTTGGTAGAAGATGGTTCTTTGATCGATGATCAAAATAGACGTGATTTTACGATTAATGCCATGTATATCTCCCTAAATGAGGAAGATTATGGAAGTTTGTACGATCCGTTTTCAGGGGTTAAGGATATCGAAAGCGCTACGATTAAAACACCAAGAGATCCAGGAATTACATTTTCAGACGATCCCCTACGCATGCTTCGTGCCATTCGTTTCGCCACGCGTTTGAATTATACCATCGATCCACCCACTTGGAAGTCCATTGTAGAAAATGCATCTCGCATTAAAATTGTTTCTCAAGAGAGAATTACGGATGAACTCAACGGGATTATCTCTTGCGAAAAACCTGGAAAAGGCTTTGAACTCCTGTTTGATTCGGGATTGCTTCAAATCATTCTTCCAGAATTGGCTGCCATGCAAGGGATTGAAACCCGCAATGGCAAAAGCCATAAAGACAATTTCTACCACACGCTGCAAGTCTTGGATCAGTTATGCCAATTGTCCGACAATCTCTGGCTGCGCTGGAGTGCTATTTTACATGATATTGCCAAACCCGCAACCAAACGATTCGATCCCCAAGAAGGCTGGACATTTCATGGCCATGAAGACAGGGGTTCGCGTATGGTGAATGGTATTTTTAGAAGAATGCGACTTCCCCTTGACGAAAAAATGCGCTACGTGGAGAAAATGGTTGCCCTGCACTTAAGGCCTATTGTACTCGGACAGGAAATTGTAACCGATAGTGCGGTGCGCAGACTCATTGTAGATGCAGGTGAAGATTTACCCGATTTGATGAAACTGTGTCAAGCGGATATTACTTCCAAAAATGCAAAGAAGGTGGAACGTCATTTAGCCAATTTGCAAAAGGTACAATCGAAAATAGACGATGTAATAGAACGCGACAAGTTGCGCAATTGGCAACCGCCAGTAACCGGAAATCACATACTTACCGCCTTTGAAATTTCGGATCCTAAGATGATTGGAGAAATAAAAAATGCGGTGCGTGAAGCCATTATTGAAGGAGATGTGCCGAACGAGCTAGAGCCTGCGCTGGATTATATGCGCAGTATAGGACAGGAACGTGGTCTGAAACTGAAAACTACTTAACCTTAGTCCAAACAGTAGTTCTGCCAATTACAGAAATACCAATGTATCCGCGAACATTCAACTTGGCGCCATCGAGTTCCATATAAGAACTATAGGTCTTGCCGTTTTTGGGGTCATAAATGGTTCCACCACTCCATTCTTTCTCATCCTTGTCATAGGTGAAATCTTGAAGCATCATTAAGCCCATTAAGGGTTTGCTGCGTTTGCTTGCGTCTGGATTGTTCTTATCTAATTTCGGTTTTCCATTTTCATTGGGCTCTTTTAACCAAACGATTTTACCATAATATTTTCCCGCAAAGGTGCCATTCACAGCCCTGAAAATTTGAACATGTGCTGTGCCTTCCTCATTTAACCAAGTGCCTTGTACCTTGTCAGCCTCTGCATCTGTAGGGCGAAAAGCCATTGTAGCTGTGAGTGCGAATGCCGCAATTGTATACAGTAAATACTTTCTCATAGGTTGCAAATATCAAAATTTATTGGATTATAACAAGTCGGTTCGAAGTTGATTTTTTATTAAAAAATCCTGTTTCCAGATATATGCATGGTGCCCACCTTGGGTATAATGCTTCGTAACCTTAGCTTTTACGGCGAGTTTCTCAAATTCAATACTATTGGTTGGATAAATCAAATGATCATCCTCTCCGTGATAGATATCAATGGCACATTGTATGCTTGAATATTGACCCATAATGGTATTTAAAGCTTCAAAATGATGCAGCTTCTCGTCGTTGGCCGAACACACTACAGAAGGCACGAAAACGCGCACAAATCGCTTGTCAATCAGATGGCTTATCCCATAAATCTTTTCATGCCCCTGAATTAAAGCTGCGCTGACCAAGTACAAATGCTTCACTGCACTGGTATCCATTGCGGCTATAGAAGCCGCTATCGGTCCACCATAACTGTAACCCATTACAGCATAACTGTCTAAGGAATATAAACGGTGTATGAGGTGCAATGCGTCTTTTGCTTGTTGCAATACAGATGTATCCGCATTCCCAAGCCCATTATAACCATAACCAGGCCTGTCCATCGCAATTACGCGGATATGGTTTGTGATCGTGGTATCAAACAATAAAGGGTCAAAGGTGCTTATAGATCCAGGCGCACCATGAAAAACCACGAGGGTAGGTAAGCTGCTATCGCCTACACTTATAAATCTCCAATTTCTCCCTTGGTATAGATAATGTTGAATCTGGAAGTCGCTG
>JBEIRK010000238.1:0-2009 GCA_040376005.1 Flavobacteriales bacterium | reverse complement strand
TTATTTTGACTTCGCGGCTGAGGTGTATCAAGGGGCAGAAGTTCAAAATAGGTTGTTGTCGAAATTGGGTGCTGTTCCAGATCATATTAATTCAATGGCAACAATGCACTCAAAGGGTGTTGCTGTCCTTGTTTCTGATGGTATCATGAATACGGGGCTGAGTCCCTTGTTTAAAACGGTGAATGCCAATTTCCCTGTCTTTACGATTGGGCTCGGCGATTCAGCGGAAAAGGCGGATGTGTGGGTGCAAGAAGTTCATGCCAATTCAACCGTTTTTTTAGGCAATGATTTCACAGTTACCATGGATTTTCGCGCGACGAAGCTGAATGGACAGTCTGTGGATGTACAATTGTTGGAGAATGGGAAAGCTATTCAAACACAGAAGATGCGCATTGATGGAGACCGCTTTTTCGGCAAGGCAGAGTTTCAGCTGAATGCAAAGGCCCCAGGATACAAGCACTATAGTGTGCGCATTGCGCCCATTACAGGTGAGTTTAACTTAAAAAACAATGCGGGAGATGCATATATTCAAATCACAGATACCAGACGGAATATTTGTATTGCATACCATGCACCCCATCCCGATGTGGGTGCGATTGCGCGGTCTTTACTCGCGTTTGAGCAATATGCAGTTGTTAAATTGCAGTACCAAAGTGGCGCATTGCCAGATGCTGATTTGTATATATTGCATGGATTTGCAAGCACCAAGGCAGAACAAAATGCAGTTTTAGAGCTGAGTAAAAAGCGCAAGCCCTTTTGGTTTATTGCATCAGGACAATCTATGCCTGCCTTCACGCAGTTTGAATCTATTGGAATTGCGCCCAGGTTTCAACAAGGTGGTTTTACAGAGGCGCAAGGGCAATTTGTAGCAGGATTTTCGGAGTATTTAATCCCTGAAGCCTTTGGCATAGCATTAAAAACGTGGCCGCCTCTGAAGGTGTCTTACGGTAAATATATCATGCCGGTGTCATTCAAGCCTATGCTTACGCAGAAGATAGGCGCTGTAGGTACGGATTATCCCTTGCTTGGGCTTACCGCCGCTGAGAATTCAAGGCAAGCATGGTTATGGGGCGAAGGCATTTGGCGTTGGCGCATTCAAGATTATACCCAAAATGGTAATTTTGAGCTCTTTGACGGTTGGGCTGCTGGCTTGATTCAATACCTAACGACTCAAGATGTCAAACAAAAGTTTATTATTTTCCCTTCTGCAATGCAGTTTGAAAAGAACCAGCAAGTTGTGGTGTTTGGAGAGTACACAGATTTGGCTCTGAATATGGATAATAAGGCCAAAGCAATGCTTCAGATTCGCGGGGATAAGGGGCTGAAAAAGGAGATTCTTTTTGCCCGTTCTGGCAAGCGGTATCGTGCGGATTTGGGAGCTTTACCTTCTGGAGAATATGAATTGGTGGCGACACACCTGGGGACTTCAAAAGAAACCGCAGTGTCGCGTTTTACGGTTACGGATCGTGTGCTGGAATTGGAAAAAACAGTGGCGGATTTTGGCCTGCTGCGCAATATGGCTTCGCGAAATCAAGGGGCTTATTTTGGCGCTGCGCAAGCGGAACAATGTGTAAAAACCTTGCTCAATCGCAAGGATGCAAGAAAGGTACTCTATTATGAGTCGACAGCTACGGCCTTTATTCATATCAAATGGATCTTTCTGGCCATAATTCTGTTGTTTACAGCGGAATGGTTTTTGCGCAAGCGAGAGGGAGGATATTAAGAGATCGCATGGCACGTATAGTAGTAGGACTAAGTGGAGGTGTTGATAGTTCAGTAGCAGCATACTTGCTCAAGGAGCAAGGGCATGAGGTTATTGGTTTGTTTATGCGCAACTGGAACGAGGCATCCGTGACCTTAGAGGATGAGTGTCCTTGGATTGATGACAGCCGCGATGCGATGATGGTAGCAGAGCAATTGGGAATTACTTTTCAAGTTTTGGATTTGTCTGAATCGTACAAGGAGAGAATTGTCGATTACATGTTTCGCGAGTATTCGAGCGGCCGCAC
>JBEIRK010000184.1:0-3682 GCA_040376005.1 Flavobacteriales bacterium | reverse complement strand
GGTGGCTCTTTGATTGATGCCATTCAGATGGGTGGTTTGTTTGTGAAAAACGGGCCTATGGTGCAGGTGCGCTATCCCAATGGGCAAACCCAACAAGCCGATGATCCGAATAATGGAATCACATGGGATGGCCCCTTGGTATTGTTGACAAACACCTACAGTGCCTCTGCCAGTGAAATTCTTGCAGCGGCCATGCAAGACTATAACCGTGCGGTTATTTTGGGTACCAAAAGTACCTTTGGTAAGGGAACGGTTCAAACTTTCTTGCCAATTCAAGGCAGCAGCAGCACTGATTTTCCTAAAGGTTTTGGTCAGGTAAAAGTGACCATTCAAAAGTTTTACCGCATAGATGGAGGAACCACACAATTGAGAGGGGTGATTCCTGATGTAGTGTTGCCCGATGTGTATGATGGGGTGAAGCAAGGGGAGTCTGAAATGAATTTTCACTTGCCCTATGATAAGATTAATGCAGCTTCTTATACAAAATATATAGGGCGCTCTATGGCCCGCAAAGCAGTTGCAGTTGCTGCTGCAAATAAGCGTATTGCTGAAGATGTGCATTATAAAAATATTTCAACCCGTGCCAAAGAGTTGAAGAAATTCCGCGATGCCTATACTTGGTCTTTGAATCTAGAAGCCTATACCAAACAGCAGCAAGCATTTAAAGAAGAGGAGAAAAAGTATCAGGATTCTAGCTACAAGCCATCGTTTACAGATATTATTCCTTTGCAGGTAGATCTTAAGGATGCTGGTGATGATGAAGCGAAAAAAGCACAACGCACTGATTGGTTAAAGTCATTTAAAAAGGACGCAGATTTGGATAATGCAGTGCTCATTTTGAGTGATTTAGCTGTACAGCCAAAATAAAAGTATCTATAGAATTATACAGGGCTGGAAGTAACATTCCGGCCCTTTTTTATGTGAGCCTAAAACTGGCGTTCATAAGCCACAGCCACATAGACAATCCTACCAACCTTTCGAGCAATCCAGTGTATTCTGGTTTATGAATAAAGAATATCACTACGATGCCAACAATAAATGTGATGGCGCCATAAATAACCAATGGGATAAAATGTGGTTTATACGGTCTTTCAAATCGGATGCGTATGGTAAAAACAGAAACCGCTACAACTGCAGCGATTAGAAATATGGGGCCCGCCTGATGGTGGATCATAGAACTCAGGGTACTCGGCGTGTTTTCCAAGTTCATAGGGAAAATACTGAGCAATAAGGAACTGATGGCGCACACAAGAAACATAAAGGAACACAGCGCACGCAACACACGTTGGGTAAGTGTGCTGTAGGCATGAAATGCCATTCCAACGAATCCAACGGTCATGAATAAAAAAAACAGGGTCATTAAGAAGCCAAATCGGCCATTGGCATATTCACTCAAGTGTCTGCTAATCGGACTTAACTCTGTCTTTAATAGATGCAAAAGAACAATCATGAACAAGGCGAGGCCAAACCCCAGTCGTGTTAGGTAACGATTGTCTTTCACAATGCGAAGGTAAGTACAAAAGACAGGGCAGTTAAGTTAGACTATAGGCATTGCCACCTATTGTCTTTTAAAGTGAACAGATGCCCCAGTGAATTAGTCGCGCCAAAGCGGATTGAATAAGGTTGCAGCAAGCACAAGGAGCAGGAAATTTAAACTGAGCAATAACCATAAATCCTGAAATGCTGAACTCACCAAAATGGGGTTCAAACATTTGACTGAACCTTGCACGCCAATGAGCAATAGGGGCAGAATGATAGGAAGACTCAGAACCGGAACTAAAAACCCAGGTTGGGCGGTTTTAGAAGCAATGGCTGAAATCATGGTGTAAACGGTGCCCAATCCGCCAGAGACCAATAGGATAAAGCCCAAATATGGATATACGTGCTTTACGGGGGTAGACATAAAGAAGGAAAATACAGCCAAATCCAACAAGCATAAAAGTATCATAATGGCCCACGCATATAAAACTTTTGCCAATATGGTTGCAGCAGGACTGCTTAATTGGTTTAAATATATCCAACGGGCACGGCTGATACTGACGAAAGATTTACTCACCGCCTGCATGGTGCTGAATACTACCGTAAGCCAAAATAGGCTATTCCATGTTTTTTCATGAATATCTGGATTGCTTAAATAGCATAATAAAGCAAGGCTAAATACTTGCAGGGCAGCGGCCATGAGCACCGTTGGACGTCTAAGATCCGCGAGAATTTCCATGCGCAGGACAGACATTGTTTGTTTTGCCAAACTGTACGCCATTTTTGTTTTACCTTCGCGAAGGTAAATCAAGCTATATTAGATACCATGCTCGAACACATCACAAATCTCTCACAAGAAGAAAAAAATCTTATTTTACATGCTCCTATGTATGTTTCTGTCCTTATTGCTGGTGCCGATGGCGAAATCAATGAAACAGAGAAACACCGCATCTTGGAACTCATTCACACCAAAACATTCTCTGAAAAATATGAATTGAGAGAATTATACCAAACCTTGGACTCAGGAGCCCAGTTGGAGTTGCGCGAGCTTATTGCGGCATTGCCAGAGGATAGAGACGAACGCAACCAGTATCTTTCTGATATGTTGGCGCGTTTGAATTCAGTATTGCCAAAATTGGAACACCGCTTTCAGCTGCATTTTTATAAAAGCTTACGCCAGTTTGCGCATTATATCGCCACAGCAGATGGTGGCTTCTGGGGTGTAGGTGCATTGAAGCATTCAGAGGCTGAATATGTGAAATTGCCGATGATACATAATCCAGGCGAACAGGAAGCATAATCCTATGGCTGCATTCCGCAAAATACTTATTGCCAACCGTGGTGAAATCGCCATTCGTGTCATGCGCACCTGCCGTGAAATGGGAATTGCTACCGTGGCTGTATTCAGCGAAGCTGACCGCAAAGCACTGCATGTTCGATATGCTGATGAAGCCTATTGTATCGGCGGTCCTGCTTCCTCAGATAGTTATCTGAAAATGGACCGCATTCTGGACCTGTGCAAGAAAACCGGCGCAGATGCGGTGCATCCAGGCTATGGCTTTTTGTCTGAGAATGCTGTTTTTGCACGCTTGCTCAAGGTCAATGGTATTACCCTCATAGGTCCTTCTCCTGAAGCCATGGAAGTCATGGGTTCAAAAATCGCTTCGAAACAGGCGGTTGAGAAATTTGGAGTTCCTTTAGTACCAGGTATTAATGAGGCTATACAAGATGAAGATGCTGCCTTACAGGTGGCCATTCAGGTTGGATTTCCAGTATTGGTGAAAGCCAGCGCAGGTGGCGGAGGAAAGGGTATGCGCGTGGTACATGCTGCAGATGAGTTTGTTTCAGCATTGCGCACTGCCCAGAGTGAAGCCAGAAGCGCCTTTGGGGATGATAGTGTTTTTATTGAAAAATATGTAGGTGGTCCACGTCATATTGAGTTTCAAATTATGGCGGATACCCATGGCAATTGCTGTCACCTCTTTGAAAGAGAATGTAGCATTCAGCGCAGGCATCAAAAGTTGGTGGAAGAAGCTCCAAGCGTGGCGCTGAATCCAGAATTGCGCGAAAAAATGGGAATTGCAGCCATTAATGTGGCCAAAGCCTGTAATTATACAGGTGCAGGCACCGTGGAGTTTCTATTAGGTGATGATGGAAATTTCTATTTCCTAGAAATGAATACACGCCTGCAAGTAGAACACCC
>JBEIRK010000121.1:0-7489 GCA_040376005.1 Flavobacteriales bacterium | reverse complement strand
TTTTATTTTTTGTGGACCCAGCAATTGTTGTCGCACCGCAGTTTTGTGTTGCAACACGCACACAAGACCATGAAAGGGATATTGCCTACAGACCGGAATTTAATGGGATTTAGAAAGGTGTTTCTTACTTATGCGGATGAGATTGTGCGCAATGGTATTGAAAATAGGGAAGTGGCAGAACGTAAATTTATTTCAGACCGCTTTAAAGATGCCTTGTGGGTGCAGACTGTTTTTCTATTGAATTTTTGGATAAAGGATACCAGCAAAGGATTCGAAGCCACTGATGCCGCCATTGAAAAATCTGTGACTCTAGGATTTAAATTGATGGGTGAAAATATGCTCGATCAGGTATTTGATTTTGGGAAGTTTATGTTCCAGAACATGTGGGAAAAAATGGCCTAATATGAAAGAGCAAGAAAGTATTCCCAAAGGGAGAATAGAGAGGGCAGCGCATATTGCAGGCGCAGGAGTAAAAGTAGGTGGGAATTACATCAAGCACTATGCAAAGAAATTGATGCAAGCAGACCCTTCAATTGAGGAGCTTCACAAGGACAATGCGGGGGATATTTATGATACCTTAAGTAAGATGAAAGGCAGTGCCTTAAAGGTGGCGCAGATGATGAGTATGGATAGGGGAATGTTGCCGCGGGAGTATCAGGAAAAGTTTCAATTGTCGCAATATTCTGCACCGCCGTTATCAGGTCCTTTGGTGGTTCAAACTTTTCGCAAAAGTTTTGGCAAAGCACCGGCTGCATTATTTGATACTTTTGAAATAAAAGCGACTGCTGCAGCGAGCATAGGGCAGGTGCACAAGGCATCTAAATCCGGAAAAGACTTGGCAGTGAAGATTCAATATCCTGGTGTAGGCAATAGTATTAGCTCTGATTTACGCATGGTAAAACCCTTTGCCATGCGCTTATTAAATATGAGTAAAAATGATATTGAAAAATACTTTGATGAAGTAGAAGGTAAGTTGCTTGAGGAAACGGATTATGAATTGGAATTGCGCCGCAGTATGGAATTGAGTGAGGCCTGCAAGCATATTGAGAATTTGCATTTCCCCCAATATTATCCTGAGTATTCAGCAGATAGAATCATTACTATGGATTGGTTGGATGGCAAACATTTGCGCGAATTTTTAGAAACCAATCCAAGTCAAGAAGTGCGCAATACAATTGGGCAAGCCTTGTGGGATTTTTATGATTTTCAAATTCACCAACTGCGTAAAGTACATGCAGATCCGCATCCTGGTAATTTTCTCTTTACGCCAGAAGGAAGGGTAAATATATTTGACTTTGGCTGTGTAAAAGAAATACCTGAGAAATTCTATGTGGCCTATTTTAAATTGGTAGACAGAGAGATTTATAAGGACGAAGCTAGAACCTTGCAGGTATTCAAAGACTTAGAAATGGTTCATGATTCAGATACACAAGAGGAGTTGGATTTCTTCATGCCGCTATTCAAACAAATGATAGACATGTTGACTTTGCCATTTACCGTAGATAGTTTTGATTTTGGCAACGAAACCTACTTTGGTTCTATTTATAATTTCGCGGATACCTTGATGGAAATGCCAGAAATTAGAAACAGTCCAAAGGCACGTGGATCTAGGCATTCTCTGTATATAAACCGCACGTATTATGGCTTGTATCATATTCTCTTTGATTTGAAAGCACAGGTGAATACAGGAATGCGGGTATATCCCCAGCGTTAATATTTTTATGTAAAGTGTTTCAGCGCCTCACGGCGGCTCAGGGGCTTAAGGTCGCGGTTGTTTACAAATTCAAATACAACACTTGGATTGGTACGAGCATACTGTCTCAGAGCCCAGCCTATGGCTTTTTGCAGGAAAAACTCTTTGGATTTGCTTGTAGCATCAATGCATCCAAAAAGCAATTCAACGTCTGTTTTTTCGCGATAACTTAATTGAAAAATAAGACAGGTTCTTTGCAGCCAAAGGTTGTTGCCGTTCATCCATCTTTCAATGTATTGCAATTTCTTAAGTGGGTATGCTTTGAAATACCCACCCACACATTTGCTGGCAATGGCATCTACTGTATCCCACCAACTTTTCGTGGTAATTAATTTTTCAAATAGTTCTATGCTCTTTTCATGCTTATACATGCGTGCCGCTTCCATAAGCACGAGTGCGCAATATTGGTATTCGCGTTCTTCTTTCTGCCAAAGCGCAGTAACGAATTCATGAAGTTGATCGTAGGGTAATTTTTTACATTCAGCGATACATGCTTTTTCGGCAGCACTCCGTATGGGTTTTTTTATTCCTAAAAAGGGGAATAAATCTTTCATGTATTTCTTCATTCCTTGCGCTTGTTTTGGGTCTGCAAGCGCGCTGAATTGATCTGTGAGCAACAGCAGGGTAGAAGTGAGTTCTGCATTCATAGTGCAAGAATAAAAAAAATCCCGGGACAATGCCCCGGGATTAACAAAACCAAATAAAGAAACGATCTTATTTCTGAACCAGAACTTTCTGAGTCAGTTTGCCGTTTTCACCGGCGATAACGATCAAGTACAAACCATTGTTCAATGATTCAGTAGAGCAAGCGATGCTATTGAAACCAGCGTTCAATGAGTGGCTGCCTGCATCAACAACTACAGTACCGTTCAAGTTGGTGATAAATACATTCACTTTTTCAGGAGCAGTAAGTTCTAGTTCTGCGAACAAGCTACCTGCACTTGGGTTTGGATAGATAACATAAGTACCGATGTTTTCAAGTGTGTTTACGCTGTTGAAAGTACCGAAAGAAGCAACACGTGGGTGGGTGAATACAGCAGCAGCCATTGCAGGTGATGCAGATACTGGGCGGAACACAGGAGAAGTAGCATTTTGTGGATCTACAAGCACAGTGCCTGAAGTGTAAGGTACTGAGTTGATTTTGTTTTTGTTTGAAGCGGCTTTTACCCAACCGTCCAAGCGGTTCAAAGAAGGGGTACCTGCTTTTTCAACCAAGCCATTGGCAGTTGAAGATGCAGGAGAGAAAGCTGCAGCGCTGTTTACGATAACGTTGTTTTGGAACGCCATAGTAGCAGGGAAAGTAGAATCTGCAATACCTGCAGCGGTCATGGTGCTATCACCATCAACCATTAGGAAGTTTCTGTAACCCATGAAAACAGAGTTTACGATAGACAAACGGCTGTTTCTGCGGATACGAGCACCTCTGCGGAATGCATTTTTCTGCACAGTCG
Source organism: Flavobacteriales bacterium (assembly GCA_040376005.1). Classification (GTDB taxonomy): domain Bacteria; phylum Bacteroidota; class Bacteroidia; order NS11-12g; family UBA955; genus JAGXTF01. Next base: position 4,285 of record JBEIRK010000121.1, on the reverse strand, counting down.
GCAAATCAGCATAAGTACTTCCAATTTTCACTGGACCTACCATAGTAATGTTGCTGAATACAGCTGAGGTATAAGGCGTTTTGCCAGATCCACCTGCATCGTTGTCGCTTTCAAAACCTTCGCTGGTAGAAGCGCCAGAAGTTGCAGAGTAAGTAAGGTCATATTGGCTGGTATCTTTAACACCAATACCAAACTGAACTGCACCACGGAAACCGAAATCTGTATCGAAGTCGTCATCAGTAATGCGGAAGGCTACCAATTTCTTAGCGTTTACAGTGCCACCGAACCACTCAAATCCGTCATCACCAGTGTATGAGCACTGGATGCCTTCGATTTTGGTGCCAGAACCTACTGAGTTAAAAGTAATACCGTTGATTTCTTTGTTCGCTTCAAAAGCAAGTCCACCGTATTCAAGACGTACAAAAGAAATAGAACCGCTATTGTCAGCGTCATCGGTTCCACCACCTTTAGCCATAGTTGCATCAAAAGATACGTTATTGAAACCTTCTACTTGGTTGTCAGCACTTTGGTTGTTTTTTGCTTTGCCGGAAAGTACGATTCCACCCCAGTCGCCACGATTGCGGCTACCGGCAGCCTTGTTACTTGTGATAACAACAGGCTTGGTGTTGGTACCATTGATTTCGATTTTACCACCTCTTTCAACTACGATAGTAGCATAGTTCTTAGGAGTAGCATTCAAATCAGCTTCAGCACGAATGATGGTACCCGCTGGGATTACCAATTTACCGCCGTCTTTAATCACAATCATGCCTTTAAGCAAATACACTTTGGTAGCATCGAGGGTGATGGTTGTTGTGATTTCCAATTTACCTGTAGCTGAGCCATTTAGTGTAGTGGTTTCATTTGCAGCAGGGTAGCTAGTACTTTGCGGATTCCAGTTGGTCCAACCTGTGGTCCAATCTTTAGAAGCGTCTGAACTCAAAGCTCCAACGAAGTCTGTCTCTTCAAAGAATTGGGCTTGAGATTTGCCGACCAAAATAAGGGCAGCTGCAAGGAGTGTAACGATTTTTTTCATGTTGTATTTATTCTGCTACAAAAGTGGCATCTTAAGTTTACCTCATGTTAATTGTAATGTTAATTTAAAAGTATTTTGTGTTATGTGGATGTTAATATTGGTTTATGGTAAAGAAATATGATTGTGTGGCTAATGTATTCAAATACTGCATATTAAGTTGGGTTTAATTTATCGTTTGGGGATTGAATTGGGTGTATTTTACATTTATAGATAGAAATTTACAGTTCTTAAAAACCTTTAGTCGATATCAATGTTTCTGATTAACATTGCATTATGACCATGAAGATTTATACACGCACAGGCGACGATGGTAAAACTGGATTGATAGGTGGGGCTCGGGTTTCTAAACATCACATACGTGTAGAGTGTTATGGCACTGTGGATGAGTTGAACAGTTTATTGGGTCTTGTTCGCGCGCAAACGCAAGAAGAGGGCAGTTTAAAACTACTCTCAGAAATTCAGGATAGACTCTTTACCTTGGGTGCTTATTTGGCTGCAGCACCTGGAAACAAAATGATTTTACCGGAGCTTCGCGAAGAAGATATTCATACATTGGAATTAGAGATTGATAGGCTTACGGGTGTATTGCCTGAGCTTAAGAATTTTATACTGCCCGGTGCAACCATCCCCGGTGCAAATGCACATGTGGCCCGCTGTGTGTGTCGCAGGGCAGAACGCGCCGTCGTGTATTTGGCCGAGCAGGAAGAAATAGATGCCATGGTTTTGCGCTATCTGAATAGACTCAGTGATTATTTATTTACCCTAGCCCGCTTTTTAGATAAGCAAAATGGGGGAGCAGAAATAACCTGGGCTCCTAGAAAATAAAAAATCCCGAGACATTGCTGCTCGGGATTCTTGAAAGCCAAGTTCTGTATTAGAACGAGTATCCGTAGGAAATTGTTACGGTTCTGCCGTTGGTGAAGCTAAACAGCGTATTGTCTGTTTGACTTTCATACTTCCCAGATTTGTTAAGATCTTGGTAGTAGATGTTTTTCTGTGCGAAAATATCGCCCACAGTTATTTTTAGGTTTCCTGATTTGCCAATAGATTTTCCAACTTGGACGTCAAGCACGCTGCGACCGAATTCATAAATATCCATACCAAAAGGTTGAATGTTCTCAGGCACACCTATATATGCAATGCGTGATCCGATTTTATTGAAATTCACGCTGGCGCTAAGTCCTGTTTTAGCGTTATCATAGAACAAAGAAACATTGGCTACATAAGGACTTTGACCTTGAAGGCTGCGGTTCTGTGTGCCTGTGCTATTTGCTTTAAATTGTACATTAGAACGTATCAAGGCTAAGTTGCCATAGAAGCTAAGGTTACTGAATAATTTGGGTGCGATGAAGTAGCCGATTTTTGTAAGCTTCTTACGAACTTCAATTTCAATTCCTTTGATGTTTGCACTTTTTTCATTTTCGTAAGTAAAGGTTCTAATAAGGGCTTGCTCTGGGCTAAGAGAAAACTCAATAGGATTGATAATTCTTTTTCCAAATGCGCCGATTGACAGCATGTCTTCTTTGCCTGGGAAAATTTCAAATCTAAAATCAAAGTTGTGCAACTCTGCGCGTTTTAATTGCGTGTTGCCCTGGATTTCAGAGTTTAAGTTAAAGTTATAGAAAGAGAACGGAGCCAATTCGCGCATTTCTGGTCTATTCACAGTTTTATAATAGGCCATTCTCACGCCTGTTTTAGCAGTAATGGGGGCAATAACATTTACAGAAGGTAAAATATCATTTGTGATACCTGAGTTTGCAACGTCTTTTTTATAAATTCTTGTGAAGATATCATTGGTAATCTTCTGACTGAATTGTTCGAAACGCACCCCATAAATCAACTTAAGGCTGCTCACTTTCTTGCCAGTCTTAAACAATGGATAGTTGTTTTCCATCATTAAGAATCCTGCGTTTAAGCTACTCTGTCCAGTGTATTCGTCAAGGTCAATAGATGTTTTTTCAATCAAATACAATCCATCCGATTTTAATTGGTCTGCTGACAAATCTTGTGATGGCAGGTTGTCGCTTTTTACAGTTTTGCCCACTGGGCCGTAAACAAACTCACGGCTGGTGAAGTCACGTTCTCTGTTTTGAACAAATGCACCATACTTAATGTTGCTTGTGAGTTTTTTAATTTGAACCGTGTGCTGTACGTCTGCACTGGCACTGAATGTTCTTTCGGTAAGGTTTGAAAAGAATCGTCCTGATCCTGAATTAAAGAAGTCGTTGGTTACAAAATAGCGATCGCCAGGGCCGAATGTAGCGTATTGTGCTATACGGAAATCAGGCATTTGACGCAATATTGTTCCATAATTCACCAACCAAGTAAGTGTAGTTTGGTTTTTACCCAACAAATGCAAGCCATTCAATTGTGTGCTTGCAAGCCTATTCTGGTTTTTTAAACTTGAGTAGCCGTCTGTAGACACTCCATTTTCATAATCTGCAATACCATTTCTCAGTGTAGAACTTGCATCATAATTGGTAGTATATAGGTTCTTCCAATCAATTCTGTGGCGGTTGCTGAGTTTATAGCTAAGATTTAGAATTCCGCCCTTTTGAACGCTGGTATTGTACAATTCATCATTAAATGCATTCCTAGGTCTATTGTCTGAAAGGTCGAAGGCATTGATATTGCCTTGGCTATACTTTTGATTTAAGCTGTAGTTTAAGCTTACGATCAAACCCAATTCACGTGAATTTTTCAATTTGAAAGGAACACCAAGGGTGTAGCTAAGTCTTGGCGCTGGCATAGGTGTTTGATTGTTAATGTTCCAGCTATTGTCGAATTTACGGCTTTCAAGGGCCTTGTTTTCTGCGTTTAACGTGTTGTATTTTTGGGTGCCTACCAAATTTGGTATTTGATTGCTTGTGGGGACACTGCCAATATATTCAGAAGGCGAGGTTTCAAATGAACGCACACTTTGCAGGGTGGTAATACTATTGTATTGGAATCCCAAGTTAAAGCTTTGAGTAAGTTTTAACGGAATACTCTTGGTATTGATGCGTATGATACCGCCACCGAAATCACCGATAAGATCAGGCGTTCCAGATTTAATGATTTTGATTTCGTCCAACAATGAAGCAGGAATGATATCTAATGATAAGGCTTTTCTGTCGCTTTGTGTTCTTGTCAATGTTGCCCCATTCAGGTATCCTGCATTGTAACGGTCATACATGCCTCTAATGTTGGCAAACTTGCCTTCCATAATTGTGGCTCCAGGTATGCGCTTGAGCACATCACCTGTGGTGC
>JBEIRK010000063.1:0-14928 GCA_040376005.1 Flavobacteriales bacterium | reverse complement strand
TAAGTCTTGGCGCTGGCATAGGTGTTTGATTGTTAATGTTCCAGCTATTGTCGAATTTACGGCTTTCAAGGGCCTTGTTTTCTGCGTTTAACGTGTTGTGTTTTTGGGTGCCTACCAAATTTGGTATTTGATTGCTTGTGGGGACACTGCCAATATATTCAGAAGGCGAGGTTTCAAATGAACGCACACTTTGCAGGGTGGTAATACTATTGTATTGGAATCCCAAGTTAAAGCTTTGTGTAAGTTTTAACGGAATACTCTTGGTATTGATGCGTATGATACCGCCACCGAAATCACCGATAAGATCAGGCGTTCCAGATTTAATGATTTGGATTTCGTCCAACAATGAAGCAGGAATGATATCAAATGAAAAGGCTTTTCTGTCGCTTTCTGTACTTGGCAATGGAGCCCCATTCAGGTATCCTGCATTGTAACGGTCATACATGCCTCTAATGTTGGCAAACTTGCCTTCCATAATTGTGGCTCCAGGTATGCGCTTGAGCACATCACCTGTGGTGCGGCTTGTGGTGCGCTTGATGTCTTGTTCACCAATAGATTCAATCATTTGAGGTGCAAGTTCTTTGCTGCGAATTGATGCTGAAACGGTTCCTGGTTCTTGGAGTCTTCTGCCTTTAATTTTTGCTGGGCCAATGGCACTGGTGCTTGCAAGACTGAGTGTTGGACTAACAAAGCTTTCTTTTCCGTTGAACACGGTCACGGTGTCTTCTAGAAGGCTGTATTGGTCTGATTCAAAAGAGATATTGTAAAATCCTGGGGCAAGTGTAAGTCTGTATTTGCCCTCGTAGTCTGAAAAAAGCGTATCAGAACCTCCGCGCACCCATACTTTAACTTCCGCAATCTTTTTACCCTCACCCGACTGAATAATACCTGAAACGCTGCCGCTTTGCGCGCACACCGATCCCAAGCTTATTATAGCAAGTACCGTAACAAATAATTTTTTCATTGGCTTTCAGGTGCAAAACAAGCCTCGCAGCGTTAAGTCAGTATGAAGCCTTGTTTAAGAAAAAGGAGCATTTAGCTAACTATTGGTTAACAATTAATTAATATTCAATTTATTCTGGAGTCGGGCTAACCTAGCGCTTTAAATTCTTAAAAAGCCTTATTTGATAAGGGTTGTATGGAATTTATGTCATCCTAAAAAGGCCCTAATTTTGACTTTCTTTAGGAAATGTCAGCTGCTAAGGTTGAAAACACAGTTCGTGCCTGTTTTCCGCCATAAACAACACTATAAACCGCATGAATAATGGGCAGTTGAATTTTTAAATCTTCGCAAAGAATATGCACACTTTCGGTAGCATAATATCCCTCAGCAATCATATTCATTTCCAGTTGAGCACTTTTTACCGAGTATCCTTTACCGAGCATGTTGCCGAAGGTGCGGTTGCGGCTGAATTGCGAATAACAGGTTACCAATAAATCGCCCAAATAGGCCGCATTTTTAACGTCGCGGTGGGTTTCGTGCAGGGCGTCAACAAATTGCTCCATTTCGCGCAGCGCAGCCCCTACATATACAGCTTGAAAATTATCGCCATATCCTAAGCCATGCGCAATGCCAGCGCCGATGGCATAAATATTCTTAAGTACCGCTGCATATTCGGCTCCATAGAGGTCGTTGTTTACCGTTGTATTGATGTAACGGCAGGCAATATTCTTTTCGATTTTCTCTGCCAAGCTGCTGTCTAATGCAGAAACTGTGAGATAGCTGAGTTTTTCTAGGGCTACTTCTTCTGCATGGCAGGGTCCAGTTATGAGTCCTATATGTTGGGATGGTATTTGAAAATCATTTTCAAGATAACGCGCAATCACTTGTTTACTCACAGGGTCTATGCCTTTAACGGCAGACACATAGCATTTTGAAGTGTGCAGCGTCGCATGCTTCAACGCATCGGATAGAAAGGCTGAGGGAATTGCAATAACAATGAGATCTGCGGCATCTATGGTTTCTTGCAGCCCTACACAAGGAATTACTTTTTTTGGATCTAGCTGCACTGAGGATAGGTACCTCGGATTGTGGTGGAAAGTATCAATATGCGATTTGTATTCCGCATTTCGAACCCACCAGTGCACAGAAACATCTTCCTGTTCTGAAAGGATTTTTACCAGAGCAGTTGCCCAACTCCCCGTGCCTAATACCGCAATCCGGCTGAAACCTGCAGACATACGGGCAAAAAAACAACATTAATATGGAAATCCCTCAATCGGGTTGAAAATCATTGCAGAATCTGTGACGCGTGTTTCGCGGTATCCACCTTCTCAATGACTTCTGATATTACACCTGCCTCATCAACGATGAAGGTAGTTCGTGCAATCCCCATGTACTTTCTGCCGTACATGCTTTTTTCAACCCATACGCCATAGGCCAGTGCGATTGCATTGTCCGTGTCTGCTAACAAGTCAAAAGGCAACTCGTATTTGGCTATGAATTTTTGATGCTTCTTTTCATTGTCAGGACTTACACCCACAATAGCATACCCTTGCTTTAGCAAAGCATCATAATTGTCTCTAAGACTACAAGCCTCCGCTGTGCAACCTGGAGTATCGTCTTTGGGATAGAAATACAATACCAATTTTTTTCCTGTGAAACTATCAAGTGTAAGTTCAGTGCCATCTTGATTGTTGGCTTTGAAAAATGGGGCTTTGTCTCCAGCGTTTAGGCTCATAGGTACATAACAATTTTCACACTGAAAAGTTTGCAGAATCGGTCGTTTTTAGGGTGAAATAACTGCGAATGCTATAAAAGAGCACAATGGTTTGCAAGACTAGAATGAGTAGGTAAAAGTACCAGCCTGCATGCATTTGCCACTGCAGGAAGGCGCCATCGCTGTTGTTTTGCACACCACCAATATAGAGTTGAGTCCAAACCGGGAAGAGGAGCAATAAGAACCAAGCTCCAAAGAGTTTGAACAATGCAGGTTGGTCTTTCACATAAGCGCGCCAAGTTTTATATTCAAGATAAAGGAAACTCAGAATTCCAATCAACTGGAATTTCCAAGCGAATGAAATCCCCCAGAACTGGGTGTCTTTCCCTAAAATGTAGCATCCTAGGATATATACATCGGGTACATCAGGTCCATAATTTACATAACCTTGTTCGCCTACATGGCCCCATGAAATGGGCAGAAATAGGATGCAGATGGCAAACCAACTATTTAGGGCTAATAGATGATGAAGACGCATGGTATCTAAACGCAAGAATAGATGCCCAATTGTCTGCGCAGTGCAAGGCTTATAAGTTTTCCAATACGAATGCGGTCATCCGTCTGTAAAGATGGTATTGCGCAGCTCTGTCGCCGATTCCGTGATTCCGATTCGGGTAAATTTCGCTATCAAACTGCACACCAGCCTTAACCATCGCATGAATCATTTCAGTAGTGTTTTGGAAATGCACGTTGTCATCTCCGGTTCCATGAACGATTAAGTAGTTGCCACGTATCCCTGACACATAGTTTATAGGCGAATTTTCATCGTAGCCCTTGGCGTTGTCTTGTGGCTTTTGAAGGAAACGTTCCGTATATATATTGTCGTAATAGCGCCAATTGGTCACAGGAGCTACCGCAATGGCCGTTTTGAAAACATCCGGACTTTTAGAAATACATAAGCTACTGAGGTAGCCACCGAAACTCCAACCCCATACTCCAATGCGGCTGCTGTCTACCCAGCTAAATTGCTTGAACCACTGAGCCGCTGCCGTTTGGTCTTCTAACTCGAGTTTGCCCAATTGCATGTGGGTGCTGTGTTTGAATTCACGTCCGCGGTTGCCGGTGCCCCTATTGTCCACACTTACCACGATATAGCCTTGGGTAGTAAGGTATTGATGCCAAAGGAAGTTTCTGCTGCCCCAGCTATTTCTCACTGTATTGTGCCCTGGGCCGCCATATACATGCATAAACACAGGATACTTCTTAGTAGGGTCAAAGTTCTGTGGCTTCATACTCCAGTAAATGAGCATAGTGCCAGCAGCTGTGGTGAGGTTCCCGAATTCGGTGCTGCCAAAATTGTAGGATTTCATTTTTTCAGCCAAGGTTTGGTTGTTTTCCAATACCCGGTTCCAAGTGCTGCCCGCTTTTTTTAATGTGAACGTGTAAGGCGTGTTAAGCGTGCTATGCATGTCGGTGTAATACAGGTTCCCACCGCCAAAGTTGATCATATGGTTCCCCGCTTCTGGGGTCAAGGCTGTTTTGTTTTTACCTGTAAATTGTATGCTGTACAAATGGTCTTCCGTAGGGGAAACTTCGCTACTGGTGTAATAAATGGTCTGTTTGTTTATGTCAATTGCACAAATAGATACTACATCCCACTTGCCTGTGGTAATTTGAAGTTCTTTACGCTTTCTATAGTCATAACAATACAGATGGTTGTATCCGTTTTTCTCGCTGCTGTATAGAAATTGGGTGCTGCCGCCAATAAACACGAGGTTGTCGTTAATGTCAATATAGGTATTGCATTTTTCTTCCAACACAATCTCAGCTTTCAAGGGTGTTTGCTGCGTGTTGAAGAATAGCAGTTCCCAATGGTTTTGTTTTCTGTTGAGCCTTTGCACGCTGAGGATGTCGGGATTCTGTGTCCACGCGATTCTGGGGAGGTATTGGTCATTTTCAGAACCCGTTTCACAACGTGAATTGCTATTGGTGTTCAGACTATAAATATACACATCTACCTTGCTATTGTCTTCGCCCGCCTTGGGGTATTTCCATTTTTCTTGGGTAGGATATAGACCACCCCACATATCCATGCTAAACTCTTTCACTGCGGACTCGTCGAAGCGGTAGTAGGCAATCGCATTCCCATCGCCATTCCATTCAAAACCGCGGCTCATTGAAAATTCTTCTTCATACACCCAATCCACTGCACCATTGATAATTTGGTTTTGCTTTCCGTCCGTGGTTATGGCAGTCTCTTTTTGAGTGCGTAGGTCAAAATAATAGAGATTGTTGTCGCGCACATAGGCCACATTGCTGTTGTCAGGACTCAATGTGGGATACATAACTTTTCCCGGCAGGACGGTCATTTTTCCCGTGCCTATATGAATGACATATGCTTTCGATTTGCTGCTATGTCTATAGATCTGTTCCGTTTCTGTTGTTAGCAGTAGGTGCGATTCATCTGCAGAAAAGGTATACGATTGGGGAATGAATTGTTCCGAAAGTTTCTCTGAATTAAAAATGGTACCTATCGCTTTTCCCGTTTCCAAGTCATAACGTGTGATTTTCCAGGTATTGTTTTCACCACTTTCTTGCACAGCATAAGACAAGCCGTCGGCGCGCACATCAAAGCCGGGGGCGAACTTCATGCCGAAGGTGTTTTTCTTAAATATATCGTCCAGGTCAAAAGACTGGGTTTGGGCAAAAGCCGAGAAGGAGAGGGCGACAGCAGCGGCCCACAACATCAGTTTCTTCATTTATTTAATACGGTGCAGGTGTACAGGTTTTTGGGAACGAATAACAACAGGAACGAGCTCATGGGATACCATACTTTCATCGAGGCCAAACCACTTCTCTGGAGAAGCTGCAGTTTGTTTCACGCTGTTGTATGCTTGCAAGGTGAGTTCATCAAATAGTGGGAGTTCATTTTCCTGGCTAATTTCTTCTTCGATCATTACAAAACGGAAATCACCAATGTAGTTCTTGTCTGAGAATGCGTGGTAGTAAGGGTCCAAATTGATTTCGCCGCTTTTTACCAGATCATTAATTACAATTTTAAGGAAATAGCTAATTTTCTGTTGTACACGGAAACCCAGTTTGAAACGCACCCGGATGATATCGTTTTTCTCTATGATATTCACTTTGTACTCCATGGTGTAGGGCTCGTCAGTGACATCGATATTTACGAACCAATAAAAGTCAGCGCGTTTGGGGCGTTTTTGCAAAATTGAATATAGGATGATAGGTTCTACTTGGTCATCTTGTTTTACCTTACTCAAATAGATAAGATGGGTGGCATATTTCGGCAGGGTAGTATCTTGAGAGAGTGCTTTGAGCTTGTGGCGGAAGTCTTCAATTTTAACAGAATTAACCAGACGACTTTTGATTTGTCCACCTCGGAAACATACATACATTAGCAATATGATTGCTGCGCCAATAATGAGTGTTACGAAGCCACCGTGCATGAATTTTGCCAAATTGGCAAATAGGAATACACTTTCTACAGTGAAAAATATCATCATAATTGCCCAAATGAGCATGATGTTCCAATGCCTCATTTTAAGGTAATAGAACAAGAGCACGCTGGTCATGAGCATGGTGACTGTAATTGCCAAACCATAAGCGGCTTCCATTGCCGAGGACTCTTTAAAATACAGAACAATAGCAATACAGCCCAGCATCATGGCAGAGTTTACTACAGGAATATAGATTTGACCTTTAACGTTGCTCGGGAATTTAACGGTGAATTTAGGGAAGAAGTGCAGGCGTATGGCTTCTGATACTAAGGTAAAAGAACCACTGATTAAGGCTTGTGATGCGATAATGGCAGCTGCAGTTGCAATCACTACCCCGATTACACGGAACCAGTCAGGCATGATTTCATAAATAGGTCTTTGGTCGCCCAATGGCACGCCGAGGTGTTCGAGCATCCATGCGCCTTGGCCAAAGTAGTTGGCGAGTAGACAGAATTTTACAAACATCCAGCTCACGCGAATGTTCTTTTTGCCGCAATGCCCCATATCGCTGTAGAGGGCTTCTGCACCTGTAGTGCAAAGGAATATGGCGCCGAGCAAAACAAAGGCTTCTCTGCTGCTGGAAAGGAATTCCACCATGTACATAGGATTCATAGCCTTCAATACACCTGGATTTTGTACCAGTTGGTTAATGCCTAACACCGCTAGCATGGTAAACCAGATAAGCATAATTGGTCCGAATGCCTTACCTACAATGTGTGTTCCGGTGCGTTGAATGAGAAACAATACCGCGATAATGCCGATGACGATAGGCATGGTTTGGATGTCGGGTTTGAAATACCGCAAACCTTCTACCGCTGATGAAATGGAAATTGGCGGAGTAATCATCCCATCTGCGAGCAGCATAGCGCCACCGATAATGGTTCCTATAATCAGGTAAGGGAATCTGCGTTTGAGAAGGGCGTACAAAGAGAAGATACCACCTTCACCCCGGTTGTCTGCCTGCAATGTCAGGAGTACATATTTTACCGTGGTTTGCAAGGTTAAGGTCCAGAAAACCGCCGAAATACTTCCTAAAACCATTAATTCGCTGATGGGTGATTGGCCTGCGATGGCTGTCATCACATACAATGGAGATGTTCCGATATCTCCGTAAATAATGCCTAAAGTTATCAGCAAGCCCGCGGCTGAAACTTTGTTTAGGCTAGAGTGTACCATGTGTTAAAAGTGGGGCGAATTTATATCTTGGAAAGAATCATAAAACGAGATTTTTAAAAACGTCCAAATGTGGTATTTTGAAATGGAGTCCATTGGTTTTTGTCTTGTTAAGCTTTTGTTGTATCTTTTTTGGAGTGAAATTCGCCATGGATGAGGGTTTTCGGATGTTGGTGTGGCGATGTACTGTTATTCTTTGCGCACGGTTTTGCATTCATTGTTATTCAAAAGTGAAAAAAAAGTTTACATCTTATGGATAAATTATAAGTTCTGTAGCGGTTCGTTCATGACTTAGTAACGAAATTTGCACCACCAAAAAGTACACTTATGGCCAACTCGCCAAGTAAAACCGTAAAAACACCTTCACCTTCACGCAAACAAGATTCCACCGTAATGTCTGAAAACATGATTTCTCGCTATTTCGGCGAAAATGTCTTCGGTCCCGAAGCACAGAAACAATTTCTCAGCAAATCTGCTGTAACCGCAATTGAGAATGCTGCCAAACATGGCACGCCTATCGACCATACCCAAGCCAATGAAATTGCACAGGGTATGAAAGAGTGGTCTCTGTCCAAAGGTTGCACACACTACACCCATTGGTTTCAACCCTTGCGCGGAACTACAGCAGAAAAGCACGATAGCTTTTTTGAACCTGTAACACAGGATACTGGGGTGGAAAAGTTTAGCGGGAAGTCTTTGGTGCAGCAAGAGCCTGATGCAAGCAGTTTCCCAAGCGGTGGTATTCGCAATACCTTCGAAGCGCGTGGTTATTCTGCATGGGATCCTTCATCTCCTGCATTTATCATGGAAAAGGGTGGGGTTAAAACCTTGTGTATCCCGACCATTTTCGTAAGTTATACTGGTGAAGCCCTAGATTACAAAGCGCCGTTGCTGAAAGCCCTAGGTTTTATCCGCAAGGCAGCTACCGATGTATGTCAATATTTCGATCCTAACGTAAGCGATTGTAACATTAGCTTAGGTGTTGAACAAGAATACTTTTTGGTAGATGAAAGACACTTCCAACTCCGTCCAGATTTGATGCTTTCAGGTCGCACCCTTATAGGACATGCCCCTGCAAAAGGCCAGCAATTGGAAGACCACTATTTTGGCAGTATTCCAAACCGTGTGTTGGCGTTTATGGCTGACTTTGAAGAGAAGGCACACAGATTGGGCATTCCATTGCGCACCCGTCACAACGAAGTTGCGCCAGGTCAGTTTGAATGTGCACCACAATTTGAAGAAGCCAACCTTGCAGTAGACCATAACAGTTTGTTGATGGATGTAATGGAAAGTGTTGCAGAAGAGCATGGCTTAAAAGTGTTGCTTCACGAAAAACCTTTCAAAGGCGTGAACGGCTCAGGCAAGCATAACAACTGGAGTATTATTACCAATACCGGTGTGAATGTGTTGTCACCTGGCGCAAGCCCAGATGCCAACTTGCAATTCCTTACCTTCTTTATCAATACCATTAAAGCGGTGTATGAAAATGCGGATTTGCTTAGAGCCAGTATCGCAACTGCAGGTAACGATCACCGTTTGGGTGCAAACGAAGCGCCACCAGCAATCGTGTCTGTGTTTGTAGGAGATACCTTAGAGCACGTGCTTGATAATTTTGAAAGCAAAGGTTCTAGCAAGTCATCAAAGAACAAGGCAGAAAGTATCAAGATTGGCCATATTCCAGAGATTTTGTTGGATAATACCGACAGAAACCGCACTTCGCCTTTCGCATTTACTGGAAATAAATTTGAATTCCGTGCGGTAGGTTCTTCGGACAACTGCGCTTCTTCTATGGTGGTGTTGAATACCATTGTGGCAGACCAATTGGTGAAGTTCAAAGCAGAGGTTGATGCCTTGGTGAAGGATTCAAAAGCAAAAGCTGCGACTGAACAGGCCATCAAAACCGTGTTGAAAGGGTATTTGAAAGACAGTAAGAAAATTATTTTCGGGGGCAATGGCTATTCACAAGAATGGGTGAAAGAAGCGAAAAAGCGCGGTTTGAATAACATTACAACCACACCTGAGGCACTCGAAGCATACCTTTCTAAAGATGCCGTGAACCTCTTCGTGAAAAATGGCATTTTCAGTCATAAGGAATTGGAAGCACGCACCGAGATTCGCTATGAAAGCTATGTATTGCGCTTGCAAATTGAAGGACGTGTGTTGAATGAGCTTATCCAAAACCACGTAATTCCTAGTTCTATTCGTTTCCAAAAGCGTTTGGCAGATAACGTAAATGCCTTGATGTCTGTAGGACAGAACAAAACGCAGTTGAAGGCCCAACTCGAAATCTTAAATGAAATCAGCAGCTTGATTAACCAGTTGCATGAAGACAATAAGAAGATGACGAATGAGAGAAGCAAGGCAAACAAAATTGCAGATGCTCACAAACGTGCGTTAGCCTATTGCCAAAAGGTAAAACCCTTGTTCGATAGCATTCGCGATAGCAGCGACAAGTTGGAACAATTGGTAGATGACGCAGATTGGCCATTGCCAAAGTACACCGACATGTTGTTTGTAAGATAATTAGATTATAAATGACTATAAAAGGCTGTCCATTGGATGGCCTTTTTTATGTTATGCACTATGTATAGAGCACGAAATTGTGTTTCTGGAATAGATTTTTATGAAAGTTAAATATATCACTGCACCAGAATAATGTAGAATTAGGGGTCGTAAAATTAAAAATTTCTCAAAACCATCTAAAAATTTGGAGATGTCGTTTTTTTTTTTTTCATTTGGAACCAATTTCAATAAAACCTAACTATGAAGAAAATCTTGACTTTAATCCTATTCGTTACAATCTTGTTTGTTTCAAATTCGAATGCACAAACACATCCAGTGATACTTTCCCAAAATGGAGTCCTCTATTGGGTTACTGGTTCTAGTGGTGTCGTGTTCAATGCTGACGGTACAATAGATTTCGTTGGCGAAATGACTTTGACTCAATTAACTCCTGCAGAAATTCTTGCCTTAGGAGAGGCATCCCCTGACAATTCAGGTCAAATTGCAGCAAAAATACCATGTGGAGCAGATCAAGCGTTATATGGGAGTCCAGGCACAGTTGTTCATTTCACCCAAAAGAAATGTGGCCCAATAACTTTGACACCTCTTGCAACTGGTGGTACGAAAGCGACATGTCAGAATCAGAATGATTGGTTATGTAGCGCAAAAGTGCCTTCAGAAACGCACGATATAAACTATCTTAATATCGATTGTAATAATTAGTTTGCATTAAATAACGGATGAGAATAATCTTTTTTGGACTAGTATTTCTTTATAGTTTGTCCTGTCAATCGCAACGAATTGTGCGCTTGGAAAAAGATATAGACAGACTAAAAAAACAAAAGAAAGTAGTATTTTGTAGGCAAAATAGTCTAAACTGTAACTTTGAACTATTGCAGAATGTATATAAGGTTTACAGTATTTACCCTAAAGCTAAAATAGTCTACTACTTTGATGAATATTCTATCGAAGATGAGAAAAGGATTGTAGACTATTTTAATTCCGTTTCTTCTGACTTTCGGAACAAATATGAAATTATTTTTAATAACTCATTTCAAAAAAAATACAAAAACATAACCTATGGATCGGCCTTTAGAATTGTCGGTGATTCCGTGCTTATGTTACTTGGAAACAAATTTTCCGATGCTCCAAAAATCGATTCTTTTTTAGATGTAAATGTTGTCTATACTAATTCAGTTAAACTACTAAACTATCCTAATGTAGCTATCGATAGAAATTTAGTCTTTTGGTTTAATAAAGATAAGGGAATTTTACATATAGATAGGAATGATGGAATCAGACTCGACACATTTAGTATCTATAAAGCAGCTGGTAAGATGTTAGACCGGTATTACGAATCAAAATACCCTGACGGTTTAAGCTTTCTTGAAGTAAATTCCACAAGAAACATATTTTTCTCAGATACATCAAGACATTATAAAGGGAATGGTGAGGTCGAATTGAACAACATGCATGTCTTAAATGATTCTCAGGTTCTATTTACTGGTACATTTCATTTTATTGATTATGCTGATCGGCGGGCTAGAGTTACAGACAAGTGGATAATCTCAGTATTGAATTATAAATCGAAGAAGGTGAGCATCAGGCCTGTTATGTATTCGGATGCTCGAAATTTAAATAATCTATATTTATCTACACCATCACTTTCTATCGTGGATTCGGGAAGTTTTCGCTTAAATTATGCTTGTTTATTCAAGGAATTATCTAAGGTTGTAGATACTGCTTTATTAAATCCATTTGTTTATATTAGTATTAATCTGAGAACAAAGCCGGAGTTTTCGGACGTGATATTAGACTCTATGCAACTATTGTCTTCAGATTGGTTGAAAATAACGTCAAATGGCATGGTTGATTTAACCCCATTTTATTTGGGCAACGGAAATTATTTAACCCAAATGCCACCAAGTTTTGTTTTAAATAAAAAATCATCTAAATTGGAGCAATTAAAATTGCCCTTTTCTACTGTATCAGATGATTTTTTTAGATTTGTAAACATTATTAATCGAGTTAATGGATATGACTACTTTGAACACTTGGATTTTGAGAATTGTACAAAAAAGTTATACAGGACAAAAGATTGGATAAATTATGAAACTGTAGTTGAATTACCATGTACCTATGCAATACTTAAAGTAATTACTGAATCTAAAATAATGGTTAATGATTATGAGAATGACCAAATTTTAATAAAAGAGCTAACTTTACGCAAAAATTAGTTGTATTAAGAATATGAAACGAAGATTTCTTTTATACCTATCTGCTGCGATGTTAACAATTGGAATGGGATCATCTTACAAAGGAAAAGTGGAGAAACCCCAATATTATGGTTTTGATATGGGACTTGTTCATTACACCTATGATACAATGCCTTTCATCAATAAAGACGATTTGTTTTTTCCGAACGGAATGACCTCCACTTATTTAACTTCGGAAGAAACTCGATCTTTGTTTCCTGACAGTATATTTCCATTGGAGAAGCAGTTTAAGAATGATTCCTCGGGTAAACGGAAGTTAGGCATTCCGACAGGGATTAGGCGTTATAGTATTCGTGAAGTTGAGCCCATCATATCAGGGAGGGCAACTGAGAGATGGTATCAGGGAAGGCAAGATAAAACGGGATTTTTTACTTTTCATTTCGATAAAATAAATTTTAAAGGATTGGGCTTGGTGCGAATAAAGGATACTAATATCTATTTTATTATGCCTTTGAATTGATTAATGGTCAATTATGCCCCATTAAAAAAGCCCCGTTTCCGGGGCTTTCGCAATGCTCTTTTAGAGAGCAAACTTTTTACTTGTGGTTTTTGCGGTTCTCCAGAAAACCAACCATTCCGAAAACGGCTGCTAAACTGGCCACAACACCAAAGAATAAGATTAAGTACTGTTGTTCCATAGGCGGGGAGGGATTATTTGTGTACTACGAAGTAAGGGAAATAATCGACATTTCCAAAATTATTTTCTGCAACTGTGCATAAATATGTACAGGGTATGAACGCTTGTTCTATAGTTTAAAAAGGCGAAGAATCAATTGCCTAATGGGCAGGCGGTATATGGTCGTTTAAACAAGATTCGACCGAAAAAAAACTAAAAAGTTTTTTCTCTTCCCGCAATAATCGATGAAACTACCGTGGGATCCAATAGGGTAGAGGTATCCCCCAGGTTGTCCAATTCGTTTTCGGCAATCTTTCGAAGGATTCTCCGCATAATCTTGCCGCTTCGTGTTTTGGGCAGTCCAGGTACAATTTGAATTTTGTCGGGGCGCGCGAAAGGGCCAATCATGGTATTTACGGCTTGCATAATGTCGCTGCGCAATGCATTCGAGTCATCATGACCGGGAGTCGTGATAACATAGGCATAAATACCCTGTCCTTTAATATCGTGTGGGAAGCCCACCACGGCACTTTCCACCACCCCGCTGTGCGTGTTGATGGCGTTTTCAACCTCTGCTGTTCCTATTCTATGTCCACTTACGTTCAGCACATCATCCACACGACCGGTAATTCTGAAATTGCCTTCTGCATCGCGAATGGCGCCATCCCCGGTAAAGTAGAGGTTTGGGTAGGTGGCAAAGTAGTTTTGTCGGCAGCGTTCGTGGTCGCCGTAGGTGGTGCGCAACATGCCAGGCCATGGGGCTTTAATGCACAAATTTCCTGAAACTGCACCGTTGAGTTCATTCCCTTGCTCGTCCACCAGTATGGGTTGTACCCCAGGCAATGGCTTCGTGGCCCATGCGGGGATAGGTTCGGAAATTCCAGCCAATGCAGAAATCATGATTCCCCCGGTTTCGGTTTGCCACCAAGTATCTACAAGCGGGCACCTTCCGTGCCCTACTTTTTCATGGTACCAATGCCAGGCTTCTTCATTGATAGGTTCGCCCACACTGCCGAGTGTTTTTAAGCTTTCTAAGGCATAAGGAGCCACCCAATCATCGCCCTCGTGCATGAGACTTCGTATTGCAGTGGGTGCAGTGTAGAGGATGTCTACCGCGTGTTTTTCGCAGATTTCCCAGAAGCGGTTCGGCTTGGGGTAGTTGGGTACGCCTTCAAAGAGCACAACTGTGGCGCCCGCGCAAAGCGGTCCGTATACAATATAGCTATGCCCGGTAATCCAGCCAATATCTGCAGTGCAGAAGTGCACTTGTCCTTTTTGATATTGAAATACATTTACAAAGGTGTAGGTTGCCCAAACCATATAGCCTGCGCAGGTATGCACCACGCCTTTGGGTTTTCCTGTACTGCCGCTGGTGTAAAGGATAAATAGCATATCCTCTGCATTCATGCTCACTGCGGGGAATGGGCCTTTATTTTCCACTGATTTCATGGCCTCATGCCACCAAATATCCCTGCCTGCTTTCATGGAGCAGTCAAGGTTTGCTCGGCGCAATACCAGACAGTGTTCAATGCTTGGGCAAAGTTCCAAGGATTCATCCACCATAGATTTAAGTGCCAAAGGCTTGGGGCCGCGTTGAAATCCATCTGCAGTGACTATGAGTTTGCACTCTGCATCATTAATGCGGTCGGCAATGCTTTGTGGGCTGAAACCGCCAAAAACAACCGAGTGAACGGCGCCCATGCGGGCACAAGCGAGCACAGCAATGGCCAGTTCAGGTACCATAGGCATATAGAGACATACACGGTCGCCTTTTGTGATCCCGAGATCTGTGTATACATGGCATAAGGCTTCTACGCGCTGTAGCAGTTCGCGGTAACTAATCCGCACTGCGTCTTCTGTGGGGTCATTGGGTTCCCAAATAATAGCTATTGCATCGGGCTGGGTGCGCACATGGCGGTCGAGTGCATTTTCAGTAATATTGAGTTCGGCCCCGTCAAACCAGCGAATGCTTGGCTCTTGAAAGTTCCAATCGCAGACCGCGTTCCACGGTTTTTTCCATTCAAAGTGTTGGGCAATGTCTGACCAAAAACCACTGGGATCCGCTACGCTGCGCTTATAACTTTCTTGGTACTCCTGTAGGTTTTGAATTTGGAAGGGACTGCTCATGGGGCAAAGCTATTTGACAAAGATGAAAATTCATAGAATAGATACCGAGCATTCCT
>JBEIRK010000094.1:0-10113 GCA_040376005.1 Flavobacteriales bacterium | reverse complement strand
GTGAGGTCTGGCGAAATAATGGTCCAGCTCAGTCCGTTATTATAACTTTTATGCAGGTATTGGCTTCCTAAGTAAATACCATTGGTGTTTTTTGGGTGCAATGCCATGCCCGCATTCCAATTAAAGCGCAGGTATTCCCCTTTGGGATGCGCGGGTTGTATGGCTTGAGAGAGCCCACTGTTTAAATCGTAGAAATAGGCATTTCCCCCTTGCCATGCCGCATATCCGCGTGTGTCATCATTGGCCAGCGGCAGTACATCAAAGCCATCGCCAAAGAGGATTTCTTGCCAGTCTGAATTGCGAAGGCCCCCTTCGCGCCAGTTAAAACCAGGTCCTTTCCAAGAGCCATTGTCTTGCAAGCCGCCGTAAACATGGTAAGGTATGGAATTGTCTACATTCACATGGTAGAATTGGCCTATAGGCAAATTGCTCACATAGCGCCAATTGTTGCCACCGTCGGTGGAAATGTTAAATCCACCATCGTTGCCGTCCATCATCAGATTTGGATTTTCTGGATGTATGTAAAATGCGTGGTGGTCGGGGTGAATATGATTCCAATCTAGCAGCACATCCCAGTTTTTACCGCCATCTATGCTGTGGGTTACCTGACTCCAAATGCTGATTACATGGTTGGCATTGGAGGGGTCCACATAAATTTCGCTGTAGTAAAAGGGCCTGTTGCCAATATTGGGGTTTGAAGAAACTTTTGTCCAGCGGTATCCGCCGTTTTCGCTTCTATACAGGGCGTGTTCGCTGCTTTCAACCAAGGCATAAACCACATTGGACTCAGAAGGTGCAATGGCAATTCCCATGCGGCCTACAATTCCCGACGGTAGACCTTCGGTTTCACCTAGTTTTTTCCAAGTAAGTCCGCCATCTACCGACATGTGCAATCCACTGCCTTTGCCGCCGGAGTTAAAGGTGTAGGGTTTGCGCTGGTATTCCCACAAGTTGGCAAACAGTTTATTGGGATTGGAGGGGTCCATAACCAACTCCGCACAACCGCTTAGATCATTAGAGAATAAAATCTTATTCCACGTTTTTCCTGCATCGGTGGTTTTGTACACCCCTCTTTCAGGGTTTGGGCCCCAAATACTTCCTAGGGCAGCTACATATACTTCCGAAGGATTGTTCGGGTTTATAAGGATACGATGAATATTGCGTGTACGTTCCAGCCCCATGCGTTTCCAGCTGCGGCCCGCATCTAAACTTACATAGATACCATTACCTGAATTATGGCTATTTCTTGGGTTGCCTTCACCTGTACCTACCCATACCACATCCGGGTTGTTTTGTTGCACAGCCACAGCGCCAATACTGCTGGTGCCCATGGTGTCGAATATGGGGCTCCATGCCAGGCCTCCAGAATTGCTTTTCCAAAGCCCACCGCTGGCTGTGCCAATGTATATGGTATTGGGATCTTTGTTGACTACGGCGATAGAAGTAACCCGACCACTCATGCTTCCTGGGCCTATGGCTCGGGGTCCGTAGTTTTTTAGTTTTTCGGTTGGTGCTATTTGGGCTATAACTGCTTGGCAGCATAGCAGAGCTGAAAATAAAGCAATACGCATTGCATCAAAAATAATCACATTTCTCAAGGTTTTAAAAAATAAAAGTACTGCCTTGAAAGACTTTTCGTCAGTCAGTGTCTATAACCCAACGAAAACCATTCGCATTCGTGATTGTTGGTACTGTACTTTTGCAGCAGCATGGGACAAAATCTCCGCATTTTTATCATTATTAGCACTATTTTATTGCTGATTGACTTTTACACCTGGCAGGGCGTAAAATTCCTAACCCACAACTGGACCGACCGTTCAAAGTTCATTTTAAAAGCAAGTTATTGGGGATATACTGCCTTGAGTTTTGTATTCTTCCTTGCTTGGCGCATGGGCTGGATTCATCTTTCAAGACAATTGTTGAGCATCATTATGGCTATCACCTTTGTGATTATTGTGGCCAAAGTGGTGTGGTGTGTATTCCTTTTGATTGACGACTTGGTTCGCTTGGGAAAATGGATTGCACAATCCTTTAACAATCAGAGTGTTTCCTTGGCAGAAAATCAGCCTGTGGACGGCGGCATAAGCCGATTGAAATTCTTGAATTACACTGGTCTGGGCATTGGCGCTGCCTTTGTTGGAACCGCGGTTTGGGGTATTGCCAAAGGGGCACATAATTACCAAGTTCGCAAACGCAAACTTGCGATTAAGGGCTTGCCATCGGCCTTTGAAGGGATGAAAATTGTTCAAATCTCAGACATTCACAGTGGCAGTTTCTGGAGTTATGACGCCGTGAAGCGCGGTGTAGATATGATTATGAAACAAGGTGCCGATATGGTGTTCTTTACAGGGGATATTGTGAACGATCATTCGGACGAATTGAAACCTTGGAAAGAACTCTTTTCTACTCTCAAAGCACCGTATGGGGTATATAGTATTTTGGGCAACCACGACTATGGCGATTACCATGTATGGACCGACAATCCCACGCGCAAAAAGCCGAAAGCAGACAAGTCGCACATGTCGCCCATGCAAATGGCGAATCTTGAAAGTCTGATTCAAGACCATGCTGATATGGGCTGGAAATTGCTCTTAGATGAACATCATCTTATTGAGAAAGACGGCCACAAGTTGGCGGTAATTGGGGTAGAAAATTGGAGTGCCAAAGCCAATTTCCCTAGGTATGGCAATTTGTCTAAAGCGTATAAAGGCGCCGAAGATGCCCATGTTAAATTGTTGCTGAGCCACGACCCGAGTCATTGGCACCAAGAGGTTACCACCCAGTTTACCGATATTCACGCAACATTTTCAGGCCATACCCATGGCATGCAGTTTGGTATCGACACCAAATATTACCGTTGGAGTCCTGTAAAAATGTTGTACAAAGAGTGGATAGATCTTTACACCCACAGCAACAACCAGCACCTCTATGTAAACCGTGGCTTTGGATACCTAGGGTTTCCGGGCCGGATGGGCGTATTCCCTGAGATTTCAGTATTTACATTGAAATCATCATAAGTCATGCTTCCCCCGCAGCATGGTGAATTCACTGCGCTGTTGTTATTTTGCCTGCATGACAAAACCTCGCACAAGACCAACTTTAGCCCAAGCAAGACTGAAGGCTGAACAATATTGTGCCTATCAAGAACGTTGTCATAAAGAGGTAACCACAAAACTTTATAACCTCGGGTTAACAGGAGAAGAAATTCAAGATGTGCTGTTGCATTTAATGCAACATAATTTTCTGAATGAAGAACGCTTTGCCAGGGCCTTTGTGCGCGGAAAACACAAGGTGCTGGGATGGGGAAAACAAAAAATCGTTTACCATTTAAAGGCGAAAGGAATACATACTAAACTGATTGACCTGGCCTTACAAGAGTTGGGACCTACAGATTACGAGGCGGAAATGCTTGCCTTATTGGAGAAAAAAAGCAAATTGTTAAAAGAAGAAGACCCTTGGAAGAAAATGGCAAAACTGAGTAGATATATAAGCAGCAAAGGCTATGAGGCAGAGCAGTATATGCCGGTCTTAAAATCATTGTTAGGTTTATGAAATACCTATGTATATGCTTCCTCTTCTTTTCATTGAATGCCTGCGTGACCAAAGGCAAGTATGATCAATTGTTGCGCGATATAAAAAGCAAAGAAAAGCAGCAAGTAAAATTGCAAAAGCAACTGGAAGAGCAGAAATCAAAGAACGAGCAATTGCGCGACAGTGCGAGAAGTTTAGGGGGTGACGTATGAGGTATTTAGTTGCAGTTGTGGCAGTGATTTTCTCTTCTTGTGTGCCATTAAAACAGTATGAAGAAAAAAAGGCTGAGTATCAGGAATTGGCGGATGCGAACAAATCCGTGCGTAAAGAAATCGCGACTTTAAAAAAAGAAGAAAAAGCGCTGAGTGATACGATAAAGTACAGAACATCCCTAAATGGCAAAGAGGCTGCAGCGTTGACCCAGCGGTTAAAAGATGTGCAGGTAAATATAAAAGTGAAAGGTCCGGATCTCGGCGGCTTGAATATAGAAGACCCAGACCCAGACCCTGCATGGTCTAAGAACATGTGGAATACCAATAAGAACCGCGATACATCTTGCGCCAATAAGGTAACTTGGCTTACTGCGGATGAGAAAAAAATCTATTATTACCTCAATAAAGCGCGCTTGGATCCTAAAGGGTTTTGTAACCAATATATTCTCCCTGAGCTGAAAGAGGATAGCGGGAATATATACCTTCTTACCCTTGCGGATTACATGTTGAACATGCATCCAAGAAATGCGGTGAAACCGGAGAAAAAGCTGTTTGAAAGTGCCAAATGCCATGCGATCAGCAGCGGTAAAGAGGGGTATACCGGGCATAGCAGATTAAAAGGCTGTACTGCCAATTTTTCTGGGGAGTGTTGCTCTTACGGCGTTAGCAATCCACTTGGAGTTGTGTTGCAATTGCTCATCGATGAAGGGGTGAGTTCACTGGGGCATAGATATATCTGCCTAGGATGGTATGAAGAATGTGGAATATCCATTCAGCCGCATACGGGTTATGGCACCAATGTGGTGTTGGATTTTAATTGACGGCTAGTGCGCCATCCAAATCCAAATCCTATCGGCAATCCAGCAGGCTAGGGCAGCTAGAATTCCCCAGCGATTCCAAGAAACGAGTAGGATATTTTCGCCCAGTGGTTTTCGCAACAGTCGGTTTACAGTCCAAAGTACCGCAGGAACCACCAAAAAAAGGAAGCTTAGGATAATTGCAGGAACGATGAACCAAGAGGCTTTCATTACAAGAAGGCGCTTTTATCCATATTGAGCCATTCGAGTGCACTGCCTGAAAGCATCACTTCTTTGGTCAGGTCGGGAATATCCAGGGAACGTATCAAATCGCCGGGAATGTCTTCACCCAGAGGATAGGGATAATCTGTGCCCATACAAATGCGGTTTGGTCCTACCAGGTCCATGCAAAATTCCAACATTTTGGGATCGTGCACGAGACTATCCAGCCAGAATTGGCCGAGGTATTTGGCAGGGTCATGTGGGTTGTCTACGGCCACCAAATCGGGGCGTACTTGCCAGCCGTGGCGAATGCGGCCAAAAGTGCCAGGGAAGGCTCCACCACCATGGGCAAAGGCAACACGCAGGCGGGGCAAACGTTCAAAAATGCCCCCAAAAATCATACTGGAAATGGCAAGGGAAGTTTCGGCGGGCATGCCCACCAACCAAGGCAGCCAATAGCGGGGCATTTTGGCTTTAGCCATCCACCACCAAGGGTGCACAAACAGAGCCATATCTAGGTCTTGCATGGCTTCGAATATGGGGAAGAGTTCGGGTTGGTTGAGGTTCCAATGGTTGATATGAGACCCAATTTGGATGCCTTTTAGGCCCAATTTTTTGCAGCGTTCGAGTTCTTGTATAGCCAAACCGCTGTGTTGCATGGGCAGTGTTCCCAGTCCTACAAAGCGTTTGGGGAAAAGCTGGCACACTTCAGCAATATGGTCGTTCAGAAATTTTGCAATTTCAAGCGTGTCGCGGGGTTCTGCCCAATAGCTAAACATAACGGGCACGGTGCTTAATACCTGCACATCTACAGGGTGGTGGTGGGCATCGCAGTCGTGCATGCGGGCTTTTGGGTCCCAGTTATTGGCTTCTATTTCTCGGAAGAATTCACCATCCATCATCATCCGTGCGCAGCAGGGTTTGTGGTGTTCAAGTTTTATAAATTCCCCATACCCAAACTGTTTTTTCCAGTCGGGCAAGTGTTCTGGAATGATGTGGGTATGAATATCTATGGAGAAGAAGCGCGACATAGGGGCGAAAATAAGGATAAAGCGGAAAAGGCAGTATAGTTAGGGCCGAAAAGGCTTTAAATGCAGGGCGCATGGGTGGTGGAGAGGGCTAGACAGGGAGTGAAAATGTTCTTGGAAATGTGGAATATTTGTGTTTATATTCGTATTACACATTTTGATTATATCATGAAAAACACTACCAACCAACCAACCAACCAAGCTTGGTTTCAACCGAATTGTAGGAAAGCGAATTGTTATTTGGGGATTACTTTTATTTCAGGCGATATCAATGCGAGTCAATGCGCAGGAAGCTGTATTTGTTAATTCAGGCATGTATACAGTTACGGATTTTTTGCGAACTGCACCTGTCTTTCCAATGATTGGAGGGGTGGGGACAGGTTTAAGACTTGGTTTTAATTACACACCATACTCCCATCGATTATTGGTCTATGGCGGAGGAATAAGAAATACATGGCATACAAATGCTATAGGTATGCCGTGGATGACTTGGCAAGAACAAATTAAGTTTAACTTGAAGCTACCAAACACCATGACTCCGTCTACATATAATCCCGGAGTTCGATGTTTGGCCAATAGACACAATTGGAGTGGCTATCAAGCGGTATTTGGATTAAGAGAAAGAAGCAGTGATTACTCTTTGGTAGATCCAGAAATAGGGCGATTGGATTTCGTTGAAAACGACGATCCCAAGGATGCGATTATTAGTTTTGCATACCCAAGCAATACTGTAAGTGCGAATAAGTCACGTTTGATTTTTGAGTCAATATCTTTGGATACATTTCAAAATCCTACGGGTTCAGGAGATGTTCAAACGGAATTGGCTACACTCAATCATAGAGGGAATCTTGGTTTTCGTACATCAGATCCACAAGCTAGAATACATATACAAGGTACAGAAGGTCAAAATACAGGTTTGTCCTTATTAATAAAAGACAACAACAATGTTACTAGATTGTCTTTTCTAAATTCGATTAGCGGGGGTTATATGGCAATAAACAAGTCGGCTGCTTATTACAATTTGGATCTCGATGGAACAGTTTCCATAGCTGACCCTAATTATCCAAACGCGGCTTTACAATTTTATGGAGGGAATACAGAAGTTAAGGGTGGTTTTAGGATTAGAGGTCAAAGTGCTGACCTTTTAAGATCAGACGGAACCAAATTATATTTAGATCAGTTTAAAATAACAAATCCTAATCCAGTTGATGGTTATTTGATGGTAGATAGATCTACAGGTGAAGTAAAGTTAATGCCTGCATTTAGCTCTGGTGGTTCCTCAAATTCTCATTGGAGTTTAACTGGTAATACCTTTGGTAGCACTGTGAGTTCAGTGAATTTTGGGTCTACTGCGATTGGGAATTCTGTTGATGTAAATTATATTATTGGGGGTACACAATACGGAACGATGTATGGTTTTAACAGTGCTAAGGCTGGATTGTTTGAATGGACGGGTAGTTATGCACTTGGTGGTTATTTTGGTGGTCCAGCGCCTCAAGCTAGTCAGGATGTTACCTTATCTTTGACTTCTAGGGATGATAAAACAGGGTATATTGGAGTAAATAGTCCACCATCTTCAATATTGCGAAGTATGAACCATACTGGCGCAATAAACTTTGAAGTCTTAAGCAGTGGTACTATTTATTTAGGTAGTTATACAGGGCCAAGTAATCTAAAATACGCTTCAGTTGTTCAGATAGGCACTCACACTTCGAGCTCAAATGTTCCACCTTATTCATTAGCAAAATTCAAAGGAAATGGTGATTTCGAATTTGCATTTGCAGAAGGCTCGGGTGCTTTATTTTTAGGCAACAATAGCTATTTGGACCCATCTGGACAAATAATGGAATGGGATGGTAGTATTTTACCGTATATTAATTCAACTAGTCCAGGGGTTGGCTATAAATTGGGTAATTCATCACAGAAGTGGGATGAAGTTTGGGCTACAAATGGCATTATACAAACAAGTGATTTACGATTTAAAAAGAATATTTCAAATCTGAATAGTACTATAGATATTGTAAAAAAGCTTAGACCAGTCAATTATAATTGGAAAGATATAAATGATGATAATTTGCATTATGGATTTATTGCACAAGAATTGAAACTAATTTTCCCGAATTCTGTGGTATATGGTGAAGAAACTGATAGCACTTCACTAGGGGTAAATTATTCTGAAATAATTCCTATTTTAACAAAGGCTATACAAGAACAACAAGAAATAATTGAAAATCAGAATAGAGAAATAGAAATTATTAAAAATAAACTTCCTATAGACAGAAAATTGGAAGTTAACGTTTCTAATATAGAATTAAATAGGGAGCCCATTTTGTTTCAAAACACGCCTAATCCCTTTGCCAGTAAAACATATATTGACTTTTTTATTCCTAATGGTACGAGTCAAGCATCAATCATAGTTTCTGATGAATTAGGGAGAATGGTGTATTCGAGTATTATTGATAAAACTGGCATGGGAAGAGTGATTTTAGAAGATACTGAACTAGGACAAGGAACTTATTTCTATACTCTATACGTTAATGGGGTTATAGCCGATACCAAAAGAATGCTGGTTGTTAAAAACTAGTAATGTCTAAATTCACCTTTATAATTTTTATATTCTTGTGCAGCCATTTTTGTGCTGCACAAGAATTTTTATGGGCAAATGGCACCGGAAGCAAAGAAATTGATATCGTACATTCTGTTTTTCCCGTTGAAAATGGATATATAATGCCAGTGACTTATAGAGATAGTTTCTATGCATTAGGCAAATGGAACTATTCAGCGAACCATACAGGTAGCATCTATTTAAATTTCTATACCAACAATGGTAATTTGAGAAAATTGGTGAAAACTGAAAATGATAGTATTTCTTTATCGGGCTTTAATAGTATAGAGAATGGTATTTTATCAACTACACGAACTACGATATTTCAAGGTTGTTTTTTTAATGGGGAGTTTTATAATCCTGCAAACAAGCAGTATTTATTGGAGATAGATACTTTTGGTAAAATTAGATTTAATTTAGAAATACAATGTAAGGCAGGAGGCGTGTTAATAGAACCCAAATGTGGAGTGAGCTGCAATAGGAGAATTAATAATAGAAAATTGTTGGCACTGAATATTGGGAATATAAGTACTTTTAGTAAAACTTACTATTTTAATAAAAAAGACAGTATCATTCTTGCTCCAAAGGAGCATTGCGTTCTTTTCATATTGGAAGATAATAACAACAAAATTCTTTCTATGAAGAAATATATAGTTCCAATTTCCACAGGTGTTATTGTAAATTATGGAAATAAGTATCTTGTACAATCTTTTATAAATCGTCCAAAGGATTCTTTTGTGTTTAGTGATAAAAAGTACTATTTTGAATCTATGAATAATTGCCTAATTCTAGAATTGGACAGTATGTTGAATTTGGAAAAAATCACAAGACAGGTAGGTGATCAATATTCATCGGGTAGTGACTTTATTGCTATTAGTGTGATAGATAGCACAAATTATTTCACAGCTAACTTAGCGTATGTGAATAAATCAGAGATTAAAAAAATACTTATATTAAAAGATTCAATTGAATTGATTAAAACAACCAATACTATAATAAACCTGCAAAGTAGAGATAAGCTAATTACAAAACTAATACGGTTAAAAGATAAAAATACAAATAGCAGTCTTGCTGTCCAATCTCTTTCATGTATTTCATTTAAAGAGTTCTGTGTAATTACTGGTCAAATTGGGGGTGTATGCATGATATTCCCAGATAGTATTATAGTTGAAAGTAACTCCAGTGATGGGAATTTTTTTATGATGAAAATGGATACTTTTGGAAACATTCTTTGGTATTATACATTTGGTAGAAAAGGCACATCTGAATATGCAGCAAATGCTATCATCGAAGACGACGGTGTGGTAGTATCCGGCACCTTCGACTCCACAACCACCTTGGGTGATTATACACTAACAAGCAATGGTGGCACAGATGCTCTGTTATTTAAAATTTCTGATAACAGTATTTACCGTGGGAATATCTATAAAGGTCCGTATTGCGCGGGTGATAGCATTGAAGTACCCTATCGGGCCTATGGGAAGTTTGCAGACACAAATACTTTTTTTGCGGAACTGAGTGATGAGAATGGCAATTTCTATGGGACGCCAAGGCAATTGGGAAGTTTAAGAACAAATGCCCTGCAAGGTTCAATCCGCGGTGTGCTGCCCTTATTTGATGTGGTGAGCAGCGGAAAATACCGCATTCGCATACGCAGTAATAGCCCGTTTGTTCAAAGTTTTATGCGGTATGACAGTCTTTATCTGTTGATTTACAGC
>JBEIRK010000129.1:0-6858 GCA_040376005.1 Flavobacteriales bacterium | reverse complement strand
TGTAAAACATCCCAATGCAGACAAGCTTAGTGTTACAAAGGTGGATGTGGGTGCTGCAGAGCTGAGCCCAATTGTTTGTGGTGCTCCGAATGTAGCGGCAGGCCAGAAAGTGATTGTGGCGTTGCCAGGTGCAACAGTAAGTGTTCCGGGTAAAGGCACTTTTGTAATCGGAGAAGCCAAAATACGAGGAGAAGTGAGCCGTGGTATGATTTGCGCAGAAGATGAGGCAGGTCTTGGCTCCTCGCATGACGGTATATTGGTTCTGCCTGCGGAGGCTCCCGTTGGGATGCTGGCAGCTAAATATTTTGGCGTTGTCAGAGATGAAATTTTAGAAATTGGACTCACAGCCAATCGTGGCGATGCAGCCTCTCACTTGGGAGTGGCCCGCGACGTGGCTGCCTTGTTTGATACTACAGTAAGTTTGCCAGAAATACCTGCGCGTCCATTGGGTACAGGTGCATTTACCTTTCACATAGCTGACCCTACCTATTGTTCTTATTACATGGGTTTGGATGTTGAAGGAACAGCTGTAAAAGCATCTTCCGGCTTAATCCAACAAAGACTTAAAGCAATTGGTATTGAGCCAAAAAATTCCCTAGTGGATGCAACCAATTACACCTTACATACTCTTGGGCAGCCAGTGCATGCTTTTGATGCAGACAAGATTCGTGGCACCCAAATAACAGTGCGCTTGGCCGAGCCGGGCGAAACCTTTACCACATTGGACAAAGTGGCCCGCATCGCTAAAGGGGGTGAATTGGTAATTGCAGATGAAGTTGGAATCATTGCGCTTGCAGGCGTGATGGGTGGATTAGAAAGCGCAGTGACAGAGAATACCACGAGGGTGCTCATTGAATCGGCCCATTTCAATCCAAGCTTGGTTCGAAAAACTGCCCGCGCCCATGGCTTAAGCACCGATGCCTCTTTCCGTTTTGAAAGAAGTACAGACCCATTGCTCTGCAGAAAAGCAGCATTTTATACTGCGGATCTAATTTTACAAGCGGGTGGTGGTGTTTCAAATACATGTAACCATCATATAGCCCATGAATTTGAGCCTAGAAAATTGCATGTAAGTCCTGCAAAATTGTGTGCATTTGCCGGAGCAGATATTCCTGAAACAGAGGTGCAACGCATACTTGTGGGTTTGGGATTTGTGCTTTCTCCAACTGCTGATGGCTTTGAAGTGGAAGTACCAAGTTGGCGTAATGATGTTATTGAAACCGTGGATTTGTATGAGGAAATCATGCGCATCTATGGCTATGATAAAATACCATTAACCGGGAAAATGCGCGCTAGCTTACCCGCGTTTACTGGAATGTATTCACAGCAAAAGTCGTCTATGGCCAGTGCGTTTCTGGTGGCTCAAGGATTTCATGAAATCATGAACAATAGCCTTACTGCGGCTGCACATGTAACCGTAGGAGAAGCTGTAAAACTGAACAACCCATTGAGCTCGGATATGGAATATATGCGGAGTTCTCTGCTTCCTGGAATGTTGCAAAGTGCGGCTTACAACCGCAATAGAAAGACCTATAACATTCACTTTTTTGAATTTGGACGCAGCTACCGCGCAGTTGGAGGAAAAACGGAAGAAACCCAGCACTTGTGTTTGCTGGTAGGTGGAAATAGAATGGAAGAAGGCTGGGAGACTGCGAATGCACCAGCGGGCTACTATTTTTTAAAGAGTGTATTAGACAATTTGCTGCGCACCTTGGGAATTACTGTAATGGTAGAAAGTATTTGCAAGCTTGAAAAAGTGGCCAGTGCCCAGTTAAAAGCGGCGGATTTGGAAGGTGAATTTTGGTATGCGGAAATCCAGTGGGAAGCGCTATTGCAGGCAGCAAAATCGGCGAGTAAAAAGCAAGTAGTGGCGCCACCGAAGTTTCCGTTTATGCGTAGAGACTTGAGTTTGGTGGTAGACCGCAGCGTGCATTTTGAAACGCTGAAATCAGCCATAGATAAGAGAAAAGAGCCCTTGCTTAAGAAAATCAATGTGTTTGATGTATTTGAAGGCAAGCCCTTGGAACAAGGAAAAAAAGCCATTGCCATTGCCTTTTACTTGGGCCATGACGAGGGAACCTTGACCGATGAGATTGCAGATACATGTATGCAAGGTTTCATACAAGATTTCGAAAAAATAGGAGCTCATATTCGCAGATAAGATATGCAGGGGATAGAACAAAGACTGGCTGCCATTAAGGAAAAAGTAGGAAATCTACTGCAGGAGAATCTGCGCCTGAAGGAGGAAGTACAGTCCTTGACCCAGACCCTTGAAGAACGTGAGAGAACGATTGAAATTCAAAAAAATACGATAGGCGGGCTCACAGAAAGAAACAAAATGATTAAACTTGCAAAGAATTTATCTCTCTCAGGCTCGGATAGTTTTGACGTAAAAATCAAAATCAACGAGTTGGTGCGAGAGATAGATAGGTGCATAGACTTACTTAACGAATAAAGAATAACGTGCAACCAGACGATAAAATTCCGATTCGGGTAAATGTGGCAGACCGACTGATGCCGCTAAAAGTAGCCCGTAAAGATGAAGAATTTGTGCGCTTGGCAGCACGTATGATAAACCGCCGTATGGAAGAATTCAGACAATTCAATACTGGCGAACCCATTGACCGACTTGCCTGGGCAGCCTTAGATTTTACGGGCGACTTGGTAAGAATGATGCGATCTGGCCAAAACACTGGAGAGCACATAGAACAAGAGCTACAAGAACTTGAATCTTTGCTCAGGGATTGTTGATTCTTATTTCTAACAAGTACGTACATGCGCCTCTTTAAACCCCAATAAAAAAGAGACGAAAAATGGAAATTATTATTTACATCCTGGCCGGAACCGCAGTAGGACTGGTGTTGGGATATGTTTTGTTTGTTGCATTGCGCAAAAGCGCATTGGAGAAAGAACGCGCTACAATTATTGAAGAAGCTAAGTCACAGGGCGAAAGCATTAAGAAAGACCGCATACTCGAAGCCAAAGAAAAGTTCATGCAAATGCGTTCTGACCATGACCGCGATGTGAACAAACGCAATCAAGAATTGGGCAATTCGGAGAACAGACTGCGCCAAAAAGAACAAACCTTAGATCAAAAGCTGAAAGACATCCAGAAAAAAGAGGAAGACACACAGCGTTCTAAGCAGAATTTCGACGCCCAAGCACAAACCCTTTCGAACAAGCAAAAAGAAGTAGACAAGTTGCGCGAGCAACAAATTCAGCAATTGGAAAAAGTGGCAGGTCTTACAGCTGCTGAAGCCAAGGAGCAAATGTTGGAAACCGTTCGTCAAACCTCGCACACCGAAGGCTTGCAATTGGCTAAAAACTTAATTGAAGAAGCAAAATTGAGTGCCACCCGCGATGCGAAAAAGATTGTATTGCAAACCATTCAGCGCACCGCTGCGGAATTGGCGATTGAGAACACAGTAACTTCTTTCCCCTTGGAAAATGATGACGTTAAAGGTCGCATTATCGGAAGAGAAGGCAGAAACATCAAGGCATTTGAAGCTGCTACCGGAGTTGAAATTCTTATTGATGACACTCCAGAAACCATCGTATTGAGCTGTTATGACCCTATCCGCCGTGAGATTGCCCGTGTATCATTGGAAAGATTGATTAAAGACGGACGTATCCACCCCGCACGTATTGAGGAAGTGGTTGAGAAGACCAAGAAGCAAATTGACGAAGAGGTAGTAGAATGGGGCGAACGCACCGTGGTAGACTTGGGCATTACAGGTTTACATCCTGAGTTGATTCGCTATGTAGGTAGAATGCGTTTCCGCAGTTCTTATGGTCAAAACTTGCTTAAACACAGCCGCGAGGTAGCCCGCTTGTGCGCTACTATGGCTGCAGAAATGGGATTGAATGTAAAGCTTGCCAAGCGCGCAGGTCTCTTGCACGATATTGGGAAATGTCCTGATTTTGATGAAGAAACGCCGCACGCATTGTTGGGTATGAAACTGTGCGAAAAGTATGGTGAACATCCAGAAGTAATCAACGCAGTAGGTGCCCACCACGATGAAATTGAAATGACCAGTTTGTTGTCGCCTATCGTGCAGGCTTGTGACGCAATCAGCGGATCAAGACCAGGTGCGCGTCGTGGGGATGATCAATATGTGGAACGGATTAAGGAAATGGAAAACATGGCCTTGTCTTACCCGGGAGTTGAAAAGGCCTATGCCATTCAGGCGGGTCGCGAACTACGCATTATCATGGGTGCAGAAAAGACCAACGACGAACAGGCCGATGTATTGGCATTTGAATTGTCGAACCGCATCATGACTGAAATGCGCTATCCGGGTCAGGTAAAAATTACCGTTATCCGCGAGAAACGCAGTGTAGGCGTGGCGAAATAATCCTCAGAAAAGAAAATCACATAAAGACCTGCGAAAGCGGGTCTTTTTTTTTGGATTCTAGGTGCGAATCAGAGGTGTTTTTATTTTTCCAGTACTAAGTTCTTCAGGTGTCATATTCCTTAACAAAAAAAGCCGAAATTTGCATCCTGCTTTGACAGACATAAACAAAACCATAGCCATTACCTTGCGGTTAAGCGGTCTTGAACCCTTTACCCTTACCTCGGTAACCAATTTTGTAAATATTGGAGAACGCACCAATATTACAGGCAGCCGCATGTTCGCAAGGCTTATCCTTGCTGATGATTACAGCGCTGCCTTGGATGTTGCGCGCCAACAAGTAGAAAATGGGGCACAAATCATCGATGTAAACATGGATGAGGGAATGCTAGATGGCGTGCAAGCCATGAAGACCTTTTTAAACCTCATTGCTTCTGAGCCTGACATTTGCAAAGTGCCTGTCATGATTGACAGTAGCAAGTGGGAAGTGCTAGAAGCGGGGCTTAAATGTTTGCAAGGGAAAGGTATCGTCAACTCTATTTCCCTGAAAGATGGGGAAGCTGAATTTATAAGAAGGGCAAAGAAAATACACAGATATGGCGCCGCTGCGGTAATAATGGCCTTCGACGAGCAGGGTCAGGCAGATTCTTATGCTCGCAGAATTGAAATTTGCGAACGCAGCTACCGTATACTCACCGAAAAAGCAGGATTCCCATCAGGGGATATCATTTTTGACCCCAATATCTTAACTGTGGCTACTGGTATGGAGGAGCACAACAACTATGCGGTTGATTTTATTGAAGCTGCCCGCTGGATTAAGCAGAATCTTCCTGGTGTGCGTGTGAGTGGAGGTGTTTCCAATATCTCTTTCTCCTTCCGTGGCAATGACGCGGTGCGTGAAGCCATGCATAGTGCCTTTCTGTATCACGCCATTCAAGCAGGAATGGACATGGGTATTGTGAATGCGGGTATGATTGAGGTATATGATGAAATACCTAAAGATTTACTGGAATTGGTAGAGGATGTACTCCTAAACCGCAGGCAAGATGCTACCGAACGTTTGGTAGCTTTTGCTGATACTGTGAAAGCGAAAAAGGGTGAGGTTAAAGAAGAAGCTGAATGGAGAAAAGCACCTGTAGAGGAAAGGCTGGCGCATAGTTTGGTAAAAGGCATTACCGAATTTATTGATGCTGACACGGAAGAGGCCTACCAAAAGCTGGGTGAGCCCATAAAGGTGATAGAAGGGCCTCTGATGGACGGTATGAATGTGGTGGGTGACTTGTTTGGCAGTGGGAAAATGTTCTTGCCACAAGTGGTAAAAAGCGCTAGAGTGATGAAAAAAGCGGTGGCGTACTTGCAACCCTATTTGGAAGCCATGAAACACAGTGCTACTGCCCGTGCCAATGGTAAAATACTCTTGGCTACTGTTAAAGGGGATGTACACGATATTGGGAAAAATATTGTAGGCGTTGTATTGGCCTGCAACAACTATGAAATCAAGGATTTGGGAGTAATGGTACCCGCAGAACGTATTCTCAAAGAAGCCAAAGAATGGGGTGCCGATATTATAGGACTGAGTGGATTGATTACCCCAAGCTTGGATGAAATGGTGCACATGGCTTCTGAAATGGAACGCCAAGGCTTTACCATGCCTTTGCTCATTGGAGGTGCAACTACCAGTAGGGTGCATACTGCTGTAAAAGTGGCACCACAGTACTCAGGCACAGTAGTCCATGTATTGGATGCAAGTAGATCAGTTCCTGTTGCGGGTTCCTTATTGGGCGACCAACAAGAAACGGTGAAAGCGGGAATTCGTCAAGAATATTTAGCCCTGGCCCAAGATCACGCGAAAAGGCAGGCAGATAAGAACTTGTTGCGTTTGGAAGACGCCCGCGCCAATGCGCCAACATTAGATTTTGATACAACTATTGTGGCACCCAAGCATTTGGGATTGCATAAGATTGAAAAAACCATTGCCGAACTGAGAGAAACCATAGACTGGACTCCATTTTTCCAAACATGGGAACTCAAAGGCCAATACCCAGACATACTGCAAGATGCCGCTGTAGGCCATGAAGCATCAAAACTATTTGCAGACGCAAACCGCATGCTGGACACTTTTGAACAAAACCACAGCTTGCAGTGCAAAGGGGTTTTCTTTATTTATCCAGCCAATTCTGAGGGTGACGACGTTTCGGTGTATGCCGATGCAACGGCAGATACACCTATGGCTACTTTCCGCTTTTTAAGGCAGCAACGCGCCATGGCCGCTGGAGTACCGAACCTCTGTTTGGCAGATTATGTAGCTCCAAAAGCATTGGGTAAACGCGATTATTTGGGAGGGTTTGCAGTAACAGCCGGCTTAGGTTTGGACACAATTGTTGAAGCCTTTGAAAAAGACCATGATGATTACAACAGCATTTTGGCAAAGGCCTTGGCCGACCGCTTAGCAGAGAGTTTTGCAGAGCTTTTGCATAAAGAAGTTCGCACCCATTGGTGGGGCTAT
>JBEIRK010000029.1:0-22001 GCA_040376005.1 Flavobacteriales bacterium | reverse complement strand
GTCAGCACCTTGATTTTAAAGGATGGTAAGGATTTACAGGATGCTTAGTTGCAGTCAAGGTCAAATATTTTTGGGGTGATAATCTTGTCCATCCTTCTTATCCTTAGCATCCTGTTCTGACATTGTTTTCAGCGATATTCTATATCATCCAACCATCAAGACTATAGAAAATTCTCATGAGCTTTGGGCGTATGACTAGAAATTAATAAGTTGCAATGTTAATTTTAGAGATTAAGGAGGTAGCCAACAAAGTTGGAGCTTCACTTAAGAATTTTATAGATATAAATTATGAAGTATACTGAGATAACTGGGACAATTATTGGTGCGTCAATGGATGTGCACAATGCGTTAGGAGGAGGTTTTCAAGAGGTAATTTATCAACGGGCTCTGGCATATGAATTTTCACTGCGCAACCTATCCTATGCACGAGAATTTGAAATGGAAATATTCTACAAAACCCTGCATGTGGGCACCCGACGGGTAGATTTTCTTGTAGAAGGAGCCATAAGTCTAGAGATTAAGGCAGTGGTAGAGCTTGAGCCTGTCCATTTCACACAGGCGATAAATTACTTAGAAGCCTATAATTTAGAAACGGGCCTACTCATTAATTTTGGAGGTCAAAAGCTAGAGTTTAAAAGACTCTACAACAATAAAGTTAAACCGCTGATCCGATCGTAATTCAAACTTTAATTTTCTGCCTACCGCATCACTTCAAATACACTTTCTGCAGTTTCTCGCACTTGGCGGTAGCCGAGATCGTACTTATAACTTACGGTAATTACAAATGTGCCGTTGGCCACGGGCAGTCCCATGTAGGTGCCATCCCAACCAGCATCACCTGCCGCACCTTCGTATATTTTTTCGCCCCAACGGTTGTATATGCGATATTCCATTTCGTCTACACCATAGGTAATGGGCTTGTAACGGTCATTAATACCATCTTCATTCGGTGTAAATGCAGTGGGTAAGAAGAACCGGCAATTGATGTCGCGGTATTGTACTTGTATGGTATCACTCTTTTGCCCACAAATATTGGTGACTTTTACGGAGTAAATGCCAGGCTTGGTTATTCGTCTGCTATCCAAGGTGCTTCCGTTATCCCACACAAATTGGGATTGCCATGAATTTACTTTTAGCTCTAGAATTTCATACTTGCATAGCGTGGTGTCATTGCCCAATTCCACCTTTGGCCCCGGGTATACCTGGGTAGTTTGGCTGCTGCTATCGGTGCAGCCGTTTACCGTTACAATGTATTTTATGGTATCTAGCCATAACACTACAGGGTTGTAGTTGTTGTTCTGAATGTTTTTACCGTAAAAGGTGCCACCTGCAGTGCGCGGGGTAAAGCTATAGGGTCCGGTATACTCACAATAAAATGTTTTTAGGGTTTCGAAGACGGGGTCAGGCATGGGTTTTACGTAAACCAAACGTGATATGGTATCGCGACAACCGCGCAGCGATGTGCTTACCAAAGTGATTTTTTTGTAGCCCGGTGTTTTAAATACATACTTCGCTGCTTTTGTAGTTTGCGTCTGCTCCCCATTAATATTCCACTGATACGCATTAACACCAATAGAGTCAAAGCTATTGTCGGTAAATAGGTAGTCATTCTGAAACAGACATTGGGCGCTGTCGTTCACTAGGAATGCACTTGCAGGTTTGGGATACACTTTAATGAGATTGTAAAAGCTGTCCAAACAGCCACTGTCAGATGTGGTTTCTAGCAATATTCTGTAGCTGCCCGAACTTGGATAATACGAATTTATGATTTGTGAAGTGCCGGATTTGCCATTGCCCAACTCCCAGCGAATGCTCTTGATATTTCCAGTTGGGATAGTACTGGTATTGGTAAAAATATAGTTTTGTTGGTTGGCACATTGGTCACTGTCATTGGTGGTGAATCGTGCATTGGAATTGGGATACACCCAAACAACCTTGTCTAGTGAATCCATGCATCCATAATTCGAAGTAAGGATGTTGCGCACGGTGTATTTGCCATGGGTGGCGTATTTATGACTGCTATTTAATTGTTGTGCAGTATCTGTATCTCCAAAATGCCAATGTGAATTAAAAATGCCTGAGGCTATGCTGCCATTGTTTTGGAAAACAAAGTTTTGTGGTCGTATGCATTGGCCGGGGTCATTAATCGCAAAATCAGGCCGGGGCATGGCGCCTATGGTAACCGTATCGGTCAATGAATCTGTACAGCCCAGGTTGCTGGTAACCGACAAAATAGCGAGAAGGGTACCATGTGTTTTGTATATATGGTTGGCATCAAGACTTAGAGCACTATCACCATCGCCAAAATACCATCGGTGTTGCAAGCTTCCGTATTTTATGCTAGATGCATTTGTGAATACAACATTGTTTTGGCGTAAACACTGCACCGTATCATTGATCAAAAATCGAATGTTTGGTCTAGGGTATACGTCCATTACTGCGGAACTAGAATCTATACATCCCTGATCGCTGCTGCTGATGTGCCACACGGTGAAGTTGGTGTCCAAGTTGTATTGTTTATTCGGGTTGCTCAGCAGACTCGTTGTGCCATCTCCGAATTTCCAGAATGGAGAAATGCTGCCTTCGGCCAAGGTACTTAAATCCGTAAAATTGAAGCGTTGGTGGTCTATACACTGTCCTGTGTCATCAATGCTAAATTTGGATACAGGCATCGGGTCTACTCGCAGCGGTATGGAAAAGGTGTCTTCGCAGCCTTTTTCAGAAATGGCTTTTAGCACCGGTGCATAGTTCCCGTGCTGCGCATAACGGTGGATAGGTGCTAGGGAATCGGTAATACGGCCATCCCCAAAATCCCAGCGGTAGCTGAGGCTTCCCTTGCGGATAGAACTGCGGTTTGTAACAACAAATACATGCTGTCTGTAACATTGCCTATTGTCTTGAGTGCTATACGCAGGAATAGGTTTTGAGTGCACCACGATGGATTTCTTTATAGAATCCTGGCAGCCATAATTTGATATTAATGATAAAGAAATATAGTGCGTAGTATCTGCAGAAAAGGTTCGAATTACAGGTGAATTATTTTTAATTGAATCAGCAAAGGTCCATCTGCGCTGTATAGTTCCAGAAAAAATACTGCTTATATCGGTGAAAATGAATTGTTGTTTATTGATACATTGTGCAGCGTTATTGATTGTAAAATTAGGAATAGGCATGGGGTCTACACGTGCCACATCATTCGCCGTGTCGGCGCATTTATTGTTCGAAGTGGTAATAAGTCGTATAGGGAATGAAGCATGTCTAAAGTATCGATGTGTGGGTGAGGTAGCTGAGGATTGGCTTGTATCGCCAAATGACCATTGATAATTGAGGATGCCGTATGCAATGTAAGACTGATTTATAAAGGGGAAATTATTTTGACGTAAGCACTGCGCTGAATCTATAATATCGAACTTGCTGAAGGGCATGGGATACACTTCTATTTTTAACTGAGTGGTATCGCCGCAGGCCTGATTGCTGAGTGCTTGCAGGGTTACGGTATGCACGCGGTGGAATTTAAAACGATGTGAAGGGTTATTGCTTATAGCGGAGCTGCTATCCCCAAATAGCCATACATAGCTAAGGCTACCGTTGTTAATACTTGTGTTGTTTACAAACTGAAATACATTGCCTCGCAAGCATTGTTGTGTATCATTTACGGCAATACGTGCATAAGGTTTGTCGAAGACTTGCACTGATTTTGACAAAGAATCACCGCAGCCTTTATTGCTAAATTGAACCAGTTTCACCCTTTTTAAACCGGGGTATTTGTACTGTTTCGATGGATTTGCTGTAAGACTGGTACTGCTATCTCCCAGTTGCCATTTTCTTATTAAGGTGCCTGAACTTACGCTGCTGAGATCATTAAATATAAACCGCTGGTTGTTGATACATTGGGTACTGTCATTGATTGTAAAGCTTACCCGCGGCATGGGGTGTACCGTGATTTTTTTGCTGAGGGTATCGGCGCAGGAAAAGTTGGAGGTGCTAATTAGGCGTATGGTATAATTCCCCTCAGCAGTGTATTTATGAGAGGTATTTAAACTGTTGTCTTTATTCCCATCTCCAAAGTCCCAAGCGTGCTGCATGGTGCTATACGGGATGGTACTTTTATTTGTAAATGTATAGGTATTTTGTCTTAAGCACTGGGCGCTGTCTCCTGCATAAGTGAATCCTGCTTTTGGCATAGGATATACTTCCAGCGGTTGGTAAATTGAATCTACGCAACCCTTGCGACTCGTGGCAGTCATCAGCACCATATACGTGCCATAGTTGGCATAGCTATGTGTAGGGGAGGCAAAGAAAGAGGTGTTCCCATCTCCAAACTCCCAATAGAAATCGCTGGTATCTCTTGGTGCATTTTGGGTGGTATTATTAAACAAAAACTGATTCTTGCGCAAGCACTGCAAGCTGTCTAAGTTTCTATAATTGGCAAAAGGCATGGGATGGGTCCGCACCTTGGTTCTACTGCTGTCTCGGCAGCCCTGATCTGATTCTGAAATGAGAGTAACTGTGTAATTCCCTGAATCCTTGTAGCTGTGGGTGGGATTGAATTGGGTAGAAGTGTTTCCGTCCCCAAAATTCCAGTACACTTGATGGCTTCCAAAAGCGATGCTTGTGCTATCTGTGAATGAGAATGCATTATAACGCGCGCATTGTGCTGCTTTTGGTGTATTGATTTTTGCTACGGGATTAGGATGAATGATAACATCCTTGGATGTAGAATCTAGACACCCTCTTAGTGATTTGGACACCAAACGAATCGTGTAGGTTCCGTAGGTTGGGTAAGAATATGTGAATTGTTTTCGTGTATCCGACGTCCCATTCCCTAGTCTCCAAAAGGCTTGGGTACTGCCTGCAGCGATAGAAGAGGAATCTATGAACGTAAATAGATTGCCTTTCCTACATTGTTCTTGATCGGGAATGCGAATCTTGGCTACGGGATTGGGGTGTACTTGTACCGTTTGGGTCAAGGAATCTTTACAGCCACGCACGGTTTCTAGAACAAGCTTAACATTTTTGATTCCAAAGGCTGCATATAGGTGGGTGTCGTTCAAACTTCGTGAGAAAGTACCGTCGCCGCGGTACCATGTTTGTGACTTCACGGCTTGTTTGCTGCTAGATGTGTTTTTAAAATAAACCTTCTCTTTATCACAAACATTGGCAAAAGTGAATCGCGGTTTGGGTCGGCTAAATACGGTAACGGCTCTAGAGAAGGTTTCAGTGCAGCCGGCCACATTGGTAATGGTGAGGCTCACGGTGTATGTGGTATCATACCCATACAGTTTTGTTGGGTTCTGTTGTGTGGATACCGTATTGTCGCCAAAGTTCCAGTTCCAGCGGTAAATTCTATCATTATATGCGATACTCGAATCGCGGAAGAAGGTGCTTTTCCCAATACAAGTTGGAGTAAAACCAAAATACGCAATGGGCTGAGGCGATATCATGATATTGCGCACAATACTGTCTTCGCAACCGCTGTTGGATACAACATGCAACACTATGCGGTACATTCCTGTATCTGGGAAGGTATGGGTAGGGTTTAGCGCGCTGCTACCTGTCCCATCTCCAAAATCCCAATATTGGCTCACAATCTTGCTACTACTGAGCATAAAGCTTCTATTGATAAAGCTAGTTGTTCCAGTAGCGCAATTGGTTTTCCATTGAAAATTCGGCGTAGGCTGTTCCCAAACCACTACCGTTTTCTTCATGCTTAAGCTTGTATCTGGGAAGATATCATAACACACCCGTGTAACTCCATTAATTGTAAATGAGCCTTGGGCAGAAAGGCGGGGATAGAACTCACCGTACCCTCTGTATTTGAAAGTGACAGCGGAATCGGAATTGGTGCTAAAAGTACTGTTGCTTACATCGGCAAAAATCCAGCTGTAAGAGCCTGCATTTTTACTTATATTCTTAAAGCGAATGGCTAATGGAGCACATCCAATGGTATCGGATATGATTTCAAAATCTGATTCAGGCCCCGCAACCACCATGGTTTTAAAAGCAGTATCTCGGCAACCATTATTATTGGTCACTACCTGGCGAATATTGTATACACCGGTCGCAAAATAGCGCGCAGGATCTGGCAAATAACTGCGGGCATAGACGGTTCTAAAATCATATTCCCAATTGGTAACCGTATCTCCAGCGAGTTTTCGGCCACTTGGCCAATCCGTTGTTGAAGCACTGGTTTTTATCTTCAGCGTTTGGGCACAGAGCACGGTATCTGCGGGTAGAATAAATCCCGCATAAACACCAGAAACACGGATGTTTACAAAATTGAAAAGTGTGTCTTTACAACCTACGCTGTCGGTAGCTGCCATGCTTATAGCATATACACCAGGTGTATTGATGCGAACTACAGGGTTTGGGCCTAGGGTGTTAAAACCACTTCCATCTCCCAAATTCCATTGCAGGGTTTCTATCGAGGCCCTGCTGCTATCACTCCAATATGCAGTGGTTCCAACCGTAGTTTTATAGTACCTGTTGTTTTCAAAAATCTGGAAAGAGTCGCCAATGCACTCAAAGGTGGACGAGGTATAAAAGTCAGGTCTAAAACCGATGTTTACGAGCATAGAGCTATCTACGCTACAACCCGATGAATCAAAGACAGTTAGTCTTACACGATACACGCCAGATCGCTTAAAGCGGTGCGTTTGATACCCTTGAGAAGTCGTGGAAACTATGCTGCCATCATCAAAATCCCACACAAAACGCGAGGCAGTTCTTTGGCTAGAATCAATGGGATAGAAAGCAAAGTCTGAGCCTGGACAATAATATTGGCTAGGGGTATAACTGCTGTTAAAATTCGGGCTAACGCGGGTAACCCTAATGATGTGGTGGAACCAACCTGTATCTCGGCAAATCACCCCATTGGTATCCATGCCGTTTTCCACAATAAGGCCTATAGAAACATATCCGTTGCTATCCCCTGCATATTTGGAATAGCTGTAATTAAATCCTCCTGAGTTAAAGCGCCAATACGAGTCAAAATTGCCGTTGCGCCTAGCTTCTAGTGAATCCCACATAACCCACCATGCATATTTTAAGCACTGTGGCTTGGGCAGGGCATTGTTAAACGTAACGGTTTTATAGGG
Organism: Flavobacteriales bacterium; assembly: GCA_040376005.1. Lineage (GTDB taxonomy): Bacteria > Bacteroidota > Bacteroidia > NS11-12g > UBA955 > JAGXTF01. Next base: position 14,904 of record JBEIRK010000029.1, on the reverse strand, counting down.
TTCAGGACCGGGGCATGGTTTGGTTGTGGAGGGTACAAAAAGCCCTTTCGCCTTTGGCCGCATCATGGGCACTGCTGCAAATGTGGTGTGGCTGCAACCTAGCACCGTATCAGTAACCGTTAAGGTTGCATAGTAACAGGTATCTATGCCCTTTGGGTAAATGTATTGAAACGATGCGGAATCGGTGCTGAATTTGCAATTCATGCCCACATTGATCCCATCTTTCGTATTGGTGGTACAGGTGCTTCCTATATAATCACCCGAACTCCATTTCACTACAGCGCTTTTATTTCGAAACAATGCACTGTTATTCTGGAAGTATACTGTATCCTTTACTTGGCATTGATAGCGGTTTTGAATGGCCCCAAAAGCTGCCACTGGTCCATGTATTACAATGGTATCGAGCAGGGTTGTGCTGTCGCAGCCATTTTTACTTATCGTTACAAAAGGGCGGTAAACACCGGGTGCACCATAGCTGTGAAGCGCCGTGAACAAAGGACTCTTATAGCCATTGCCGAATGACCATTCTATAGTTCCACCTGGGACAGGCGTTTGAATAAATCGGGCGAAATTGTTGTTGAAGCAAATGCCCTGCAGTGTATCGATTACGGCATCCACTACAAAGTTGGTGTTCTGCACTGCTTGTCCTGCTATGAGAGTATCAGCACATCCATATTTATCCTCAATCACAAGCTTGATGATAAAGCTGCCATTAATGGTATAGGTATGGCTGAAATTGGTCCAATTCGTGGTGTCGATGGTGCCATCACCAAAATCCCAGAGGTATTTGGTAATTAGCGGAGGCGTTTTGTTCGACAGGTTTTCAATATCTACAGAGGTTTTAAAGCAACCATCACCAGCAGGAAAGTCGAAATCGGCTTTTACATGAGGCAGAATTACCACGACATTTTTTTGGGTGGTAGAAGAAATACAGCCATTAGAATCAATCAGCTCAACGGTTAGGCTATAACTCCCGCCGCCGGTATCTTGGTATTTGTGGCAAATGAAGCTGTCTGAGAAGGGCGCTATATCGTAATCAAAACCATCGTCAAAAATGACGCTTCTGGCGGTTAAACTGGCATCTGGGTGGCCCAATTTCAAGCATACCTGATTGTAGTTAAAGCAAAATGTATCTTGCAACACTTGAAAATCAGACTCAGGGAGCTTCTTTACAATAACGCTGTCAATCTTTGTGGTGCATGAAGTTAGGGGATAGCTTACCACCAAGAGAGGTTTGAATACACCGGCTTTTGTAAAGACGTGGGAAACATCTTTTTGTACAAAGCTGCTGCTATCGCCAAAAAACCACTTGTAGGAAGTGGCTTTATACAGCGTGTCTCCTTTGAAATCTACCTTGCCATTTTTGCAAATTTTGGATTGTATCCGACTGCCATTGGGCGTTTTGTAAATATCAATATTCTTGATCAGAGTATCCCTGCATCCTGCTGCAGTGCGTGTGATGAGGCTAATGGTGTAGGCACCTGTTGCGCTGTAGGTTTGACTCGGGTGCTGTTGTGAAGAGCTACTGCCATTTCCAAGGTCCCAATTATAGGAAATGATTGAATCATAGTTCCCGGCTTGGCTTGTATTTGTGAAAGCGGCAAGTAATCCTTTACATCCATTATTTAGCGTGTAGTTGATCGATGGCGCTGCGGCTACCTGCAAGGTTGTCGTTTGCGTATCTGCACAATTCGTATCAGAGACAATGAGGGTAATGGTATAGGTGCCGCTGTCGGAAAAATAGTGTGCCGTATTGCGTATAGAATCTTCATTCAATATACCGCTAAACGGATCGCCAAAGTTCCATTTGTATTTCCTTCCAGGCGTGCTATCTGTAGCCTCAAAAGAAACATCTGTTTTGGCGCATACCTTAGCAATCGAACGGATATTGGCTGAACACTGCCCATAGCTCTCCTGGGTGCCAAACGCAAGGCACAGCAAAACACTGAGAGATAGTATCAGGGACTTAAATTTTGTGCTCAAAAGAGGGATAACAAACTTAGCTGATAAACCTCAAAAAAGCAAAGGGAATCAAGCAGCTACGATGGAATAAGTGGAGGCTCTCAGGGCTTTTTGGGTGCAGCGAAATGCTGAATTATACTCAGCAGCGCATTAGCCTTTGTAAGTAACCTCTTTTGCTGCTTTTACAATGCGTTCAACACTAGGCAGGTAGGCATCTACAAATACTCCGGCATAGGGCAAGTTGGTATCCATGCTAGTAACCCTGTGTACAGGCGCATCTAGGTAATCGAAGGCACGGCGTTGCACGATATGGCTAAGCTCGCTGCTGATACTTGCTAGGGGCCAAGCTTCTTCAACAATCACCAAGCGGTTGGTTTTTTGCACACTGCGAATCACAGTATCGTAGTCGATAGGGCGCACCGTGCGAAGATCTATTAATTCAGCATTAATGCCTTCTTTGGCCAGCTCTTCTACCGCAGTATGGGCGCGCAGCATCATTTTGCCAAAAGACACAATGGTTACATCGCTTCCTTCTTTTACTACATCGGCTGCTCCGATTGGAATGGTGTATTCACCTTCAGGAATCATGCCTTTGAAGCCATACATTTGTTCGCTTTCCATGAAAATCACAGGATTTTCATCGCGGATGGCGCTTTTCAATAGTCCTTTTGCGTCGGCTGGATTGCTCGGCACCACCACTTTAAGGCCTGGGGTATTTGCATACCAGTTTTCGAAATTTTGGCTGTGCTGTTGCGCCAATTGGCCTGCACTGCCAGTAGGTCCTCTAAATACCATGGGTGCGAGGTATTGACCATTGCTCATGCTGTTGATTTTTGCAGCTGCATTAATCACCTGATCAATGGCCACAAGAGAGAAATTGAAAGTCATAAATTCGCAAATGGGTCTCAAGCCATTCATGGCAGCACCCACAGCGATACCCGCAAAACCAAGTTCGGCAATAGGGGTATCTATTACACGTTTTTCACCAAACTCAGCCAGCATACCTTGGCTCACTTTATAAGCGCCGTTGTATTCTGCTACTTCTTCTCCGAGCAAAAACACACGTTCGTCGCGGCGCATTTCCTCCTGCATAGCTTCACGCAGGGCTTCTCTGAATTGAACTTCTTTCATAAGGAATTTCCCCGAAGGGGGTACAAAAATAGTAAAATCGCTAGAGTTATGGGGTGCAAAGCCAATTATTTCCTTTCAAATTTTGAAAGTTTTTCTCACCCGTTCAATCTGCGGCTTATAATGCCTTCTATTTTCTCATAGAACTGCCGTGGCGACAGCTTGCGCCATGTAATATCATCGAGCTCACCGCCAAAGTTCATGTAATAGTCTATTCCTGTTTTTCGAAACTCTTCTAAGACATGTTCTCTAAAATTGACCATGGCGGTCCAACCCGCTTCTGCATCTTGAAACCAATCTTCATAATAGCTGTCGTCTGAAGAATGGAAGTTGAGTATGTTTTCTCCGATAAGGATAAATTTATCAATTCCTTCATCCATTATTAACTCAATTAGGTCGCGTTTCAGCATCATAATATCGTTATACAAAGCATCATTCCATTCACCCAACATTTCTATGATGGCATAGCCCTCTTCGTAATCCGCATACAGGATTTTTAAGTATAAGGTTTGAGAACCAAAATCATCCCACTGCGGGTGGATGAGGTGATTGTAAATGGCATGTTCAAAATGGAATTCACTGTACTCTCGCTGGTAAAAGGGCGAACGGGGGTCTTCACAGGCTTTGTACATGTGCATCCAGCTAAAATATGGCTCTATATCGTGCAAGGCGCTGCAAAGTTAGCAAACATTTTTGGCCCAATCAGCGTGGATTTTTCACGTCAATGACTTCTAAGCTAACTATATTTGCCCTGTGCAGCGCAGATTCGTTGGCAATCTTTTATTACTGCAGTCACTCAATTGGCTGGTAAAGCCCCTATGGATTTTTGGGGTAGACCGCTTGGCTCAAATACAACTTGGCGATGTTTGGTATGGCCAATATTTTGTAATTTTTAGTTTTGGTTTGCTCTTCAATATCCTGCTGGATTTTGGATTAAATAATTTTGTTTCAGCTCGTGTAGGGGCCAGTGGAAATCCACATGAGGCAAGATCTTTATTGAAATTGCGCTTAGGACTTGCGCTGCTCTATGCGGCAATGGTTATGGGATTGGGATTGTGGCAAAAGTTCGATCCATGGCTCTTGGCCTTGGCCGCGGGCAATCAAATATTGGCAGGTTTTGTGCTCTTTTACCGCGCCGTATTGCAGGGACGGCATCACTTTAAAACCGACAGTATTATTTCAGTGACCGACAGATTGGTGGCCATATTGGTGTGCGCAGGCTTGCTTTTTGGTTCAGGATTTAAAGGCTATCAAGGGGTATTGGTTTTCTTAGTTGCCCAAACTGCTGGTTATCTATGCGCACTGTTGCTATCAGTATGGCTTGCCTTTCGACGTGCGCCGATTTTGGAAAGCAATATATCAACCGGGTTTTCGGATTTATGGAAACAAACCCAGTGGTTCGCGCTGTTGGCCTTTGCCATGTCATTTTTCACACGCATTGATGCATTATTTATCAAAAACCTGTCTGCAGGAGGTTATGCAGAAGCGGGACTTTATGCGCAAAGTTTTAGATTGTTAGACGCCGCACTCATTTTTTCGGCATTGATTAGCAGCATGCTGTTGCCCTTGTTTAGCGGCATGGCCGCACGCAAGGAATCGACCGATTCCCTGATTTGGACCAATTTTAGAATTGTGATGCTGGCAGCTTTACCCGCGGCCGTTTGTGCCTTGTTTTTTGGCCCTGATATTTTGCAAATATTGTATAAAGATACCTATGGAAATGAAGCAGAATTGGTGAAATCGGCTGCCATATTTACACCACTTATTTTGAGCTTTATTCCTATGTCACTCATCCATATTTTTGGTACATGGTTAACTGCGAATAAGCAGGTGAAATATTTGGCCATTTCAGCCTTGTTATTGTTGGTGGTGAATGCAGCTGGTAATTATGTATTGGTTCCGAAATATGGAGCTTTGGGCGCAGCGTGGGTATGCTTTATTACCCAGAGTATTTATGCGGCATTTTGTTTATGGAAATCTTTTACCAATAAAGCATTTGAGTTTAGAATTGAACGTTTAATCCAAGTATCCATTGTGCTTTTATTGATGCTGATTTCGGGTTTTATTTTACGTGACTTGTTGCATGGGTTTTATGCCATTATTGCTGTAGCAATATGTCTCCCTATTTCCTTATGGATATCAGGAATATTTAAGGCAGAAATACAATCTTTTTTTACGAAGAAAAACTAGAAGCCATCTCGAAAGTCCATTTGGTCAATTTATTTAGTTCAATTCATGAATATTAATTTCCCTACGTCTTTTGTCGAAACCTTTCGTTGGCCCGCTTTTTCAGGCCACCAGCCTGAAATGCGTGAACCGCCTCAGTTTTCACCAAAATACTTGAAATTGCCTTAAATGCCTTTTTTGAGATAGCTTCTAATCCAAATCAAGCACATCTGATTTTTCTTTTTTAGGAGCACCAATGAAGGTTTGTATAAGGGTATAAATAAATACCAGAACAATACTTCCAAGAAGAATAAACACGGAATTATTTACCTCATAAATACGCGCTACAACGGAGGCGAACAGTAGGATTTTGGCAATAACTCCAAATACAAAAAGACCTGAATATTGTTCCTGTCGAATTTTAGAGAACTGCGCATAATTAGCAATTTCCAGCGCAGTACCTGCTAGGGTCAGCACAGCACCCATCCAAAAGATAAGTTTCATCATTCCCGGTCCGGGGAATATGATATATAGCAGCAGAAATGCAAACCCTAGGGATTGTAAAATTCGATTCCATCGTTCGCGCTTTGCAGCACTCATTACCTAGGCGTATAGGGGGAAACGCGACATCAATTGATGGACCTCAGCCTTTACCTCGGCAAGTTTTTCTGGATTGCTGTGGTTGGTTAGGGCTTTGTCTATCATAGCTGCAATGGTTTCCATTTCAGCTTCTTTGAGTCCGCGGCTGGTAACCGCAGGAGTGCCCAGTCTTATGCCAGAAGTTACGAATGGACTGCGTGTTTCAAAAGGAACAGTATTTTTATTTATGGTAATGTCACAGGCTTCAAGGGTGTTTTCTGCCAATTTACCGGTCAACAAATCATCGCCTTTTGGACGCAGATCTATGAGCATGAGGTGGTTTTCTGTGCCGCCACTGATAAGCGCATAGCCCTTTGAAACCATGGCTTGGGCAAGGGCCGCAGCATTGTTTTTCACTTGGATTTGGTAGGCTTTAAACTCAGGTTGAAGCGCTTCACCGAAGGCTATTGCCTTTGCCGCAATCACATGCTCTAGCGGACCACCCTGTGTACCTGGGAAAACAGCCCCATCGAGTATGGCACTCATCATTTTCAATTCACCTTTTAGGTTTTTTTCACCCCAAGGATTTTCAAAATCTTGTCCCATCATAATCACACCACCACGCGGGCCGCGCAGGGTTTTGTGTGTGGTAGAGGTAATAATATGGCAATGCTGCATAGGGTTGTTGAGCAATCCGGTAGCAATTAATCCGGCAGGGTGAGATATATCAGCTAAGAGTAGGGCTCCCACTGAATCTGCTATGGTTCGTAAACGTTGATAATCCCAGTCGCGGCTGTAGGAGCTGGCGCCACAAATAATGAGTTTAGGATTCACTTCTTTGGCTTTCGCAGCTACAGTGTCATAATTGATAAGTCCTGATTCTTGCTCTACACCGTAGAAATTGGGTTTATACAGTTTGCCACTAAAGTTCACAGGCGAACCATGGGTAAGGTGTCCACCGTGGCTGAGGTCAAAGCCCAAAATGGCATCGCCAGGTTTTAGCACGCCTAGCATAACCGCGGCATTGGCTTGTGCGCCACTATGGGGTTGAACATTGGCCCAAGCGGCCCCAAAGAGTTTTTTCAAGCGGTCTATGGCCAATTGTTCTACTTGGTCCACAAATTGGCAGCCTCCATAATATCTTTTTCCGGGTAAGCCCTCAGCATATTTATTTGTCAACACAGAGCCCATGGCTTCCATCACCTGCTGGCTCACAAAGTTTTCGCTGGCAATAAGCTCAATGCCTTCTTGCTGGCGCTGAAGTTCTTGATTAATCAGAGAGAAGATCTCAGTATCTCTCATATTTGAAGCTTGCGAGTGATTCATCATTTAATAGTGCAATTTTACGGAAAGTTCGAACAATACCACCCTTTCAAATTGGCAATACCGTTAAAATCTCCGAAATTCGCACGCACAGTATGAATTTGAACAAGAATTTTGCCAAGCAGGTGGGGATATTCCTGCTTTTCGTAATCGGCTTCTGGGCTATATCAGCCTTGTATTTGTCTCCTGCGATTGGGGGTGAAAAGGTACTTAGGCAGGGTGATATGCAGCAGGTGCGTTTGATGCGCGCTGAAATGGATTCGGTTAAAGCCAAAACAGGGGAGTTCCCCGGCTGGACCGATGGAATGTTCAGCGGTATGCCTACCTCTCTAATTACCGGTATTCAATCGGGTAATTTGGTCCACAAGTCAGGTGTAGTGCAGATCTTCAATATGGTACAAGCACCGTTTAGTTTTTTGTTTGTTGCCATGCTTAGCATGTTTGTTCTACTTCTTTCTGCGCAGGTAAACCGCTGGCTTGCAGCGGCAGGCGGCATAGGCTACGCCTTTATGACCTTTAGTATTACCAGTTATGAAGCTGGACATATAACCAAGGTATTGGCTATGGCAGCTATGCCTGGTATTATAGCAGGTTTGATCCTCATGGCACGCAAAAGCTACTTGTTGGGTTTTGCAGTTTTAGGCTTGTTCTTCACAGTTACAGTGGGGTATTTTCACTATCAAATTGCCTATTACGCGGGTATCATGGCTGGTGTATTCATTGCAGCTGAACTCGTTCGCGCACTCATTGCGAAGGACGCCAAGCACGCCCTCATTATGGGTGGTTTGGCAGTGGCAGGCCTTGCCTTTGGGGTCTTGTCCAATGTAGGAAAAATCGTAGATACTGAGCAGTATAGCCGCGCTACCATGCGCGGAGGCAGTGAAGTGGCAACGGGTGAAAAGACGCCCGGAACTACTAAGCAGACTGCCCGTAAAGGTTTGGATAAAGAGTATGCATTTGCATGGAGTTATAGCCCTAAAGAGAGCTTTACCCTGTTGGTGCCCCGTTTTGTTGGAGGAAGTTCAGGTGAAAAAGTAGGTCCGAATGAAATTAATCCGGAGTCGGAGCAATTGCCTATGTACACCGGCGACTTGGATTTCACCAGCGGTCCAGTGTATATCGGTGCGGTGTTTATGGCCTTATTTGTTATGGGATTTGTAATCGTAGTATTGCTATCAAAAACGGACAAAGACAGTTATAAATTGGCACGCGGTATTGCCCTATTTTCACTTCTGACTACCTTAATATCCCTCTTTTTGGCATTCGGAAGATTCTTCAGTTTGAATGATGTACTCTTTGATATTCTGCCTTATTACAACAAATTTAGAACCCCAATGATGGCCTTGGCCATTGCACAGGTGACCATTCCTTTCTTTGGACTGTATGCCCTGCAACTGTTGTTCTCCTATGCTGGTAAAGATCAGGAGGTTATTAAGAAAATCATGAAGACTTCTTTTATCGCAGTAGGCGTGTTGTTCGGTATCACAATGCTAGTTCTCATGTCTTCTGATTTTGCCTCATCGCAAGATGCGCAGTTGAAAACCAATAACTGGCCTATTGAACAATTGCGCGACTTTAGAAGCAGTAAGGCATGGTCAGATTTATTTAGAAGTATTGCATTTGCCGGAATTGCCATAGGATTGATATGGCTGGTTATGGTGAAAAAGCAAAAGCAAATGATTGCTTGGGTAGGCATTTTGATCTTGGTAAGCGTGGATATGATAGGCATTTCTAAGCGCTATTTGTCTGATGACAACTGGGAATATAAAGAGTTAGAAGAAACAGTAACGCCTACAGCAAAAGACTTGGAGATAAGCAAGAAGAATATAGATCAGGCGCGTGTTTTCGACTTCAGATACAATCCATTTAACGATGCGCACAGTGCGCCATGGCACAGAGGTATTGGTGGATATCACCCGGCAAAATTGAGCCGTTATCAGGATTTAATTAGCACCTGCATTGCACCAACTGGCGGCTATGCCGATACATTGAATAATGCACTTGACATGCTCAATTGCCGCTATTTGCTCACCTTCGCGGATAGAAATGACCCAAGAACAGAAGCTTATTTGGAAAGACCTACCGCCTTGGGAAATGCTTGGTTTGTAAATGAAGTTATCATTGCTCCCGATGCAAAAACAGCCTTGCAAAGTGTAAATATATTTAAACCTGCAGATCAGGCCATTGTAGAAAAGAAAGATGCCGAATCATCTGCTGGCTTAGAAACACGCTATACCAGAGATAGCAGCGCGAGCATTGCCATGAAAAAATATTCTTTGGATACCATTACCTATGCGGTGAGCAATTCGAATAAAGGCTTGGCTGTATTTAGTGAAATATACTACAACGAGAGCAATGGATCATGGAAGTGCTTGGCAGACGGAAAAGAGCTTCCAATATTGCGTGTAAACTACACCTTGCGCGGCGCAGTGCTGCCTGCCGGAACCAAGGAAGTTGTGTTGTACTACAATAAAAAAGGCAATCGCTATGTACCTGTTGAAATGGGTGCATCAGGCTTGTTGCTGGCGCTACTCGGATTTGTAGTCGTAAGTGGCTTGTTGAAAAAAGAAGAAAACCCAGAATAAGATGCCGGCCATCTTATCGGTCATAACCATTAATTATAACAATCTTGCGGGATTGAAGCGCACGGTTGCTTCTGCGCTGCAACAAACAGCGCGTGCAGAAATTGAGTTCATTGTAATTGATGGTGGAAGCACGGATGGCGGGGCTGAATATTTAAGAGAAGTAGTGGCCGATATAGATGTATTGGTTATCGAAAAGGACAAGGGTCTTTACGATGCCATGAACAAGGGCCTGCAGCGTGCATCGGCGCCCTATGTATGGTTTGTCAATAGTGGGGATATCATTTATGATAATGCAGTTGCTGCACAGGTTATTGAACTTGCTGCTGCAAGTCCAGATATTATTTTTGGCGATACCATGATTACCAATCAGCAGGGTAATGACATCGGATTGATGAGTAAGTTGAAACCACAGATTTTACCATCGAGCTTGCATCCTGGATCATTTCGATTTGGGATGTCGGTGTGCCACCAAAGTTTTATTGTGAAAAAGGCGTGCTGCAGCAGCTATGATTTGCAGTACCGGCAGGTTGCAGATATTGATTGGGTGATTCAGATTTTGAAGAAAAACCCTTCTTATGTGCGCTTTCCAGGTGTTATTGCAGGTTTTGAGCAGGGTGGAAGCAGCGCTGTTCATGAGAAGAAAGCATGGAAAGAACGCTATGCCGTGCTAAAGAAACACTATGGTTGGCTGCCCAATGTATTGGCCCATGCTTGGATTATCGTTCGTAGGGTCTTGTTTAAAATGAAATTGTGGAATGCATAATGCCCTCATCGTACACTTTGGGTGGTTGCACGAATGGATGATAATTGAATGAATAGAAGAGAGTTACTTTGACAAAAAAGAAAAAAACAAATATGAAGAAATCGATATTCACCGTGATGCTGTTGTCAGCCATCACCCTGTTAACAGCGCAACCCGCGCAAGATTGGTACCAACAACCCAACACGAAAAAGAATGCAGGTATTGACTTGTACAAATCGTATGAGGAAATCTTGAAAGACAAAAAGGCTACTGAAATTGTGGTGGCAGTAATTGATGGTGGTACAGATATCCTACATGAGGATTTGAAAGATGTGTTGTGGGTAAATCCTGGAGAGATTGCAGATAATGGAATTGATGATGACAAGAATGGTTATATCGATGATGTGCACGGCTGGAACTTTATTGGTGGTGCCGATGGCAGCATGATAGACCGCGACAATTTGGAAATGACCCGCTTGTTGCGCAAGATGGAAAAAGAATATGCCGATTTGGAACCAGAAGATGTAAATGGTGACCCTAAACGCCGCGCTGAGTATGAGCTCTACCAATCATTAAAAACGGACGTTACGCAAAACCAAAAATTGTATGCAAGCTTTTTGGACCAATTGAGTTCTGCAAGAGCACAATTAAAAAAGATTTCGTCTGCTACAGGTAAAGATGACCCTACTGTAGCTGAAGTTGAGGCCTATTCATCCGATAATGATATGGGTGAGAGGGTGAAATCGGGCGTTATCCGTCAGATGAAATCTGGAATGACATTTAAGTCATTGGCTGATGAAATTGAGGAGCAGTACCAACAAGTTGAAGCTATGGCCAATTGTCACTATAACACGAATTTTGATCCTAGAAGTATTGTAGGTGACGACTATAACAACAGCTATGATAAATTTTATGGCAATGCAGACGTTGCAGGTCCAGATGCATCTCACGGTTCGCATGTGGCGGGGATTATTGCGGCTACCCGCAACAACAATATAGGTATGAACGGCATTGCAGACCATGCTCGCATCATGGTAGTGCGTGTGGTTCCGAATGGCGACGAACGCGATAAAGACGTGGCCAATGGCATTCGTTATGCAGTGGATAATGGTGCAAAAATTATCAATATGAGTTTTGGTAAAGCCTACAAATGGGATAAAAGCTGCGTAGACAGTGCAGTGGCTTATGCAGTAAGCAAAGGCGTATTGTTGGTGCATGCAGCCGGCAATGATGCGAAGAACAACGACGTGGAAGGAAATTACCCCAATGATACCCTAGGTATGGGTGTGGTTGCGGCTACATGGTTGGAAGTAGGTGCAAGTGCGCCCGCAAGAAAAACCTTGGCCACCGATTTTAGCAATTACGGCAAACACAATGTAGACGTATTTGCACCAGGCTACCAAATCTATAGCACTACTCCGAACAACCATTATGAGTATTTCAACGGCACCAGCATGGCTGCTCCCGTGGCCAGTGGGGTTGCTGCATTGGTGTGGAGTTACTATCCAAACCTAACTGCAGTTCAGGTTAAAGAGATTTTGATGAAAAGCGCTATCGTAAACAAAAAGAAAGTGACCTTGCCAGGCGCAAAAGCGAAAGTGAAATTTACAGATTTAAGTGTTACTGGTGGGGTAGTAAATGCCTACCAAGCGCTTAAGCTTGCGGCAACATATTGATGTAACGAGTGAATTGTTATAAAAAAAGGCGCGAAAGCGCCTTTTTTTATGCCTTCAAGAGCTAAAAACAGGGTTTCAATACTTTACCATGGGGCCTTGTATGTTATTATAGGGGGTCTGTGAATTTGGATGCCAAGTAGTGCTAAAATTCCTTATTTTTGCTTTTTAAGTGTTGCGCATACTGCCATATCGCATTGTTCTTATATTGCTTCTACTTTGTAGCAGTAGCTCTTTGGTTAATGCCCAAGGGAATAAACTCAACATTTCGGCAACACCTGCCAAAAATATGAGTGTATGTGGCTATGAAGACACCAGTCGTATCGCCATTTACAACATCAGCAGTTCTCAAATTACCTCCATAAAAGCAACCTTGATTTTACCAGCTGGGGTAACGTATATCAAGGGTTCTTTGGCGGGAACTGGGGTTACGGAAAGTAACATTACCAACCTAAACCGACCTGTATTTGCGGGGCCAAATTTGCTGATAGCTCAAAATTTCCAATTTCGGGTGCGCTTAAAGGCCAACTGCGATATCATTCCTGCCATGTCGGGGAGCAATACGCCCCAAATCGATGTGCGGGTAGATTACACAGGCAATTTTGACGTGGGAAGTTCTATTCCCTTTGTGCCTCTGATTCCGTCTCCGGGATATGCTGCGATTACCAATTTGAGTTTTATCGGAAATGTAGGCGATAAGTTTGTGAGAAAGGTGACCCTTACCAATTATGGGAAAGGTCCTTTGCGCAATTTGCAATTGCTTAGGATCAATGGAAAGGATATTTCAGGGGTTGCTCAAACTGGGTTCTCTACCAAGAAATCAGGAGATACCCTCCGCACCAGTTTTACCACGGCTGATTTTGCCAAAGTGGGCGATAAAGACACCTTGCTTGAGCAGAATGAATCGGTGATTATAACGGATACATTCACGATTAATGGTTGCGTCCGAACAGGTACCTACTACGAAATAGGCTGGGGTTGCGATGGAAAAGTCTGCCAGATAATCAAGAACAATGGTTCGGTTACTATCAGCAGTGACAACCCTGTTATTAAGACCTGGACGAGTTCGGTAGACAATTATTGCTACAATGGAAGCACATTAAATGCACAGTATTTAACCGCTACCAATACGGGTAAAAAGGATGCCAAAGACCTGACATTTTTGGTCTACATTGGTACGGCCTACACAAATAGTTTTTTTGATACTACACGCTTTAAATACAGAATCAATTCAGGGCCTACAAAAACCCTGCATATGGATACAGCCTATCAGTACACCATTCCATCTGCATGTGTAGGAACTAAAGCCATAGACTATGTGCGCCTAAAATTCCCAAAACTCAGCCCGAAAGATACTGTTTACATTACCTGGGACATGACCCGCTGTGTTTCTGGCACCTGTGGCTATGCTTTTTATGATTTAAATTGGATATACAGCACCAATTATAAGAACCAATGCAACAATGTCATTTCTTCAGCTGCAGCTTGGGGCAAGGTATACCGTTATAATGGAGGTTCCTTGGCACCATGGGTGCCTACAGATTTGGCGCCAGACCAAACCAAAGACTTCAAATTTACATTTAACAGCTTTTATGATTTGCCACTAACCTCCACGGGGCAAATACGCATTGATTTTATACTGCCAAAAACCCTAACCCATTCACTGAGTAAGAATGACTTCTTCATTGTTAATGGCTCCTTGTCATCCACTTGGTATCCTGATAGTGTGGCTTGGCGCAAGGATACCTTGCGGGCTTTTATGGGTAAGGCATTCCCGTTTAATCTCACCAATGGAGAGTTAACCGTAAGGTTAAAAGGCACCTGTTCCAAGTTTAGCAGCAATGCCCTGCTGCCTGTGGACATGAGCCTATATTACAATCCACAACCGAACTGCAATCCATTTTGGATTAAGCCAATCTGCGCAAGCTTTAATGTAAAGGTGCATTGTTCAAAAGTGTGTGCCCAAGGCTTAAACTTTAACAATTTTGATGCAACACGCACCAGTTTTGGATTGCCGGATAACAACAACGATGGTGTTCCCGACCCTTCAGGTGGCTTGGATATGTCCAAGGTGCGCACCGAACGTGTCCAATATGGCGATACCTTTCAAACCGTGTTTTACGGAAGGCCTAAAACCAATGGTACTTTTAGAAATTGGCGTTACGGATATGCAGAGTCGTACATTACCTATGGTAGTTATGTAGATGTGGTGGAGGCAAGAATCATTGTGCAGAAAGGAATTACTGTGCAAACTGGCAATTGCAATACAGTGCGTGTTAAAAAAATAGTTTCTGGTGCACATGCAACATTCAAGTTTGATTTTACGGTTGACAGTATTTATCCCAAAGGCTGCCTATCCTCTACCTACAGGTATTCTGCCAATGATAGTATACGGTTAATTGTTACCTATCGAGTAACCAAGAATATTAGCGGAACGGCAGCTGTGATGAACTTCAGCAACCGGTTTTATTTCGGTTCGGTGGCCAATCCAAGTCCTTCGCAGAGTTACCAGTGCGATACCTTTGGGGCCAATCTGCTGTTGTACGGCTATTACTACGCCAATTGCTGCGCGGACAACGTGGTCTATTCCAACTGTGCTGAAATCAACTTAAGCCTAAGCTGGTATTTAGGCATGGGCGCCTGTTGCCAAAACTATGCAGGGAATAATCTATTCCCATTTGAGTTTAGAAATTTCACCAAATTAATAGCCTTAAGAATTCATCTTCCCAACGGATTGAAATTAGGT
>JBEIRK010000100.1:0-9102 GCA_040376005.1 Flavobacteriales bacterium | reverse complement strand
GTTAGATTTAGCAAAAGCCATGAGATTTTGTCGAATCTAGATCTGCCAAGTGCCAATATTTTTGATTTTGCGGTAGATGAATTTTCAAATAGAATAGCCCTGAGCTACAGGAGTAAAGATTCAACCTATTTGTCGTATTTGGATCTGAACAGCCTACAAATGAAGTCCAATGTTTTTACAAAGGGGAATACAGCATTTGATGAGTATTTAAGGCCGTATGACAAATATCCTGGTTCCGTTGAGTTTTCTAAAACAGGTTCATATCTCCTCTATACGAGAGGAAATAGAGGTACAACTTTGTATTTAGGCAATTCATTGTATTACGGCTTTGCAGGTCAACTTTATGGGTTGAGTAATGATGATAATGTAATTGTTGCAGCAACATCCTATGGTTCGGATATTGCCGCATATGATTTGGAGAAGAAAGCCATTATTTGGAAAACCAAGGATAATGGAGGAAGCTATTCGGGAAGTTTTTTTAAAATTCAAGATACTTTTTATATTATCAGTGGAATGGTGATGTCTGGTGTAAATGGAATTAAACTGCGGAGTTTGGTTATGCCAAAACCACTGTTTTCATTGACGGAATTTGTTAGGCATCCAGTGCCTGAAACACCTGAGGCAAGCCATGAGCATGCAACTGCGAGTGGCACAGAGAATACTTCCAGTCAATCGACTTCCAGTCAAGAGTTAACTCCTGAGGAGGAGTTGTTGAAGAAGTATATGGCATTGTTGTTTTTGAATGCTATGTTAGAGAGTTCCAATAAATATTCTGGTAGCACCGGAAGCACAACTACAGTAAAATCAGGCAGTTCGGGCAGCATAATAGCTCAAATGAAACCCTGTCCTGAGTGCAACAAGGAATTTAAATTTAAAGTGTGGAAGGGTGGTGTCCATAACTCAGGAAATTGTTGGGGTGGTTGGCAGAATGAAGCAAAATTGAATCCCGGATATGTAAAGTGTGGTGCCTGCGAAGGTTATGGATTGAATTGGAAATTGGTCGACGGCTGCCCAGTTTCTACATCTTGTTATGTAGATCTCTGCAGTGGAGGTTGGCTTGAATGCAGTCGTTGCAGCGGAAAAGGCCAAGTGAAATAATGTTTCAAAAATTCTTAATTGAACTAACTTTTTTGGGTTACTTTTTGAGCAATGCCAAAAAGTGACAACATCTGGGATTGGTTTAAATTAAAATAGCCCAGATAGGAATATTTTCAACGGTAAATTCTGACACGCGAAGCATCGCGTCTCTACGGTTTTGGTGATTACACCAAAACGGGCGGGTACGCCTGTCACCGTTGAAAACACAGCAAAGGAATCAGAATGTAGCCTGAATCGGATTTAATACCAACGACGGCAATCGTAGAGACGCGATGCCTCGCGTCTTTTTTCAGCGAAAACGGTTGCCGAAGTTTTATTGTTGGCCTTGATGAAGGCGTTGATTGAATCTGTCATGAACTGGTTGGTCGCACCGCGAGCAAAGCCTCGAGGCAAAGACCGAACCAGGGGAGCCCTGGGGGCTCCTGAGACGCGATGCTTCGAGTCTTTTCATAAATTCAAAAAGGAGTTTAGAGCCAATTCTTTCGACGGAAGAATAGCAAGGTGAACGAAGATGATAATACCATCAATCCAACCGCAAACCAAAAACCATATTTCCACTCAAACTCCGCTGTATTGTTAAAATTCATCCCGTAAATACTCGCAATAAGCGTAGGCGGCATAAATATTACCGATGCAACCGTGAATATTTTAATGATTTTGTTCTGCTCAATATTGATCAAACCCATTACTGTGGTTTGTAAATATTCCAACCGTTCAAACGTGAATTTGGTGTGGTCAATAAGTGAATTAATATCCTTAATTACAATACGCAAACGTTCGTATTCCTCGCCCTCAAACTCGCGACTCTTCAACATCGCACTCAATACCCGCTGCTTGTCAATTACATCCTGACGCAAGGTCATGGTCAATTCCAACAAACTGCTAATTTTCAAAATCACCTCTTCGCTGGGGTCGCGGTCAAAGGTCATTTCGCGGCTCAAAGTACTTACCTGACGACCCACACTCTCCATCAAGTCCGCGTCATTGTCCGTGTCGATTTCCAACAGCGTAGCCAAAATTTGCTTGCCCGTATGGAAAAAACGTCCGGATGCTTTAATCTTCTTTACGCATTCCGAAAAACTACCCAGGTCGCTTTCGCGGTAGGTAAACAAGAGGTCATCCTGCAAAATGAAGGATACCGCCGAACTTACCAAAGACTCACCGGTACTGTCAAACTTTAAGAAATTGCTGTTCGCAATGATCTCGTCGTCCGTCTCAAAATACCGAGATGAACTCTCAATCTCTAATTGCTCCTGACGGCTCTGAAATTTAAATTCGAAATTCGCTTCAACATCTTTAATCTCGGCGGGAGTAGGGTTTTGTAAGTCAATCCAAATAAGATTCTCCAGACTCTCAAGGTCTGAAATTGCCTGCACCTTGTGCACGCGATTCTGCCGTTTGAAGTAAGCCCTCAGCATATTGGTATCGTATTCGACTCTCGCCTTCCATTTTGAAACGCGGTGCAAAAGTACGGTTTTACCGCCTAATTTGCCAAGCTCCACAAAAAGCTTAACGCAGCCTTTATCTACAAAAATAAGTTGCGCAACCAAATGGTAGCACATATATTTGCAACCAAATGGTAGCAAATATTAGCAAAGCCACCCACCGCGATCCCTTTCACGCCATCGCAGATCCCACGCGCCGCCGCATGTTGCAGCTGCTGGCCGAGGAAACGCTTACCCCCAACGCCTTGGCTAAAGCGATTCCAGAATACAGCCGCCAAGCAGTGTCCAAACACCTGCAAATATTGGTAGACTGTGGATTGTTGGCCTTGGAAGTGCAAGGACGCAACCACCTTTACAGCGTAAAACCAGAACCCATGGCTGAGGTCTACCAATGGTTGGAAAAACTAAAAGAACTATGGGAGTCCCGCTTTGAGCAAATGGATACGGTGCTGACCGAACTTAAAAAAGACATTAAATAACATTCGTATATGAAAACCCAATTTGATAAAAATCCCGAACATTTGAAAATGCAGGTGACGCGCAGCTTTGATGCCCCACAAGCCTTGGTATGGAAAGCATGGACTACACCTGAGATTCTGGAACTATGGTGGGCACCCAAGCCCTTCAAAGCCAAAAGTGCAAGCATGGATTTTTCTGAGGGCGGATCATGGCACTACTGCATGCTAGGTCCCAATGGTGAAGCCTTTTGGGGACTCACTGTGTATGAACACATTGATGCTATTCATACATTTTCAGGCCTGGATTATTTCTGCGATGAAAATGCAGTGCGCAACGCGGAACTGCCTGCTACACAGTGGTGCAACACCTTTCAAGAAGCCAATGGAACCACTACCGTTACTGTAGACATGCGCTTCGAATCCTTGGAAGCCATGCTGAAAATGGCACAGATGGGCTTTGAAACAGGCTTTGATATGGCACTTGGCAACCTAGAAGCGTGGCTTGCTGCGCAATAAGTAGGGAAAACGCGGGGATAAAAGTACAAGGCTGAACGCCTAACTTTGCCCCTCTTGCTGAAAGATACATTTCATAGGGTGCATGATTACCTGCGTATTTCGCTGACCGACAACTGCGATTTGCGCTGTTTTTACTGCATGCCCGATGAGGATATCTCCTCTACCTTGCGTCAGAACCTGATGCAACCGCAAGAAATTGCTGCTATTGCCCAGATTTTTGTAGACTTGGGTGTTCGCAAAATCCGACTTACTGGGGGCGAGCCTCTGGTGCGCAAAGAAGCCGCTGAAATTATAGATCTGCTTCATGATAGTGGGGTGCAACTGACCATGACCACCAATGGCATTCGCATTCACGAGTTTATTCCCCAATTGAAAGCCCGTGGCATTCAGTCGGTAAACATTAGCTTGGATACCTTGCAGGCTGACAAGTTTATGCTCATTACCCGTAGGGATAAGTTTGACGCGGTGCGGCGCAATATCGATACCTTGCTTGAACATAATTTTCATGTAAAGGTGAATATGGTAGCCATGAAAGGGGTAAACCACCTGGAAATTCCGGATTTTGTAAACTGGACCTTGCAGGCACCGGTGCATGTGCGCTTCATAGAGTTTATGCCCTTTGCCGGAAACCATTGGCATGCAGATAAGGTGTATCCTTTGGACCAGATATTGGAAGATATTGGGAAAGAGCACAACTATATTTCCCTAGGTAAAGAGCCACAAGCCACAGCGCATAAGTATTTTGTGCCTGGGGCAAAAGGTACTTTCGCAGTGATTAGCACTATGTCGCATCCCTTTTGTGGGGATTGCAACCGCTTAAGACTCACCGCTGATGGTAAGTTGCGCAACTGTCTGTTTGCCGCTAAGGAAACCGATTTGCTAACCCCTTTTCGTACAGGCGAAGACATTGTGCCCTTGATACAACAAACCTTAGCCGCAAAAGCTGCCCAATTGGGAGGGCAGTTTGAGGGCGATTTTCACAGTGTACAAGCGGAAGCCATTCAGAACCGCAGCATGATACAAATAGGAGGATGATACCCGTTTCAGCAGCCAAACAACACATTCAGGAACAACTGCAGCGTGGCGCTGTGGAATGGATTCCCCTGGAAGAAGCACTGGACCGTGTATTGGCAGAAAGCCTGAGCTCAGCGGTTCAAGTTCCCCATTTCGATAACTCAGCCATGGATGGCTATGCCTTCCACTTCGACAGTTGGCAAGGAGAACCTTTACAGATTGTGGGAGAGGTGGCAGCCGGCGATGCTGCAGCAGATCTTTGCGCACCCGGAACGGCAGTGCGCATCTTCACAGGTGCCAAAATACCCGCAGGCGCAGATACCGTGGTGATGCAAGAAAAGACCCGTGTGGAAGCGGGTATGTTGCATATCGAGGATACACTGCTCAAGCGTGGCGGCAATGTGCGTCTTGCAGGCAGTCAAACCCGCGTGGGACAAAAAGTAGCAGATGCCCATACCCAGCTTACTGCACCTATGATTGGTTTCTTGGCCAGTTTGGGTATTGCGAAGGTGCCGGTATTTGGCCAGCCAAAGGTTTCGATAATTGTTACGGGCAATGAGATAATAGCGCCGGGAGAAGCCCTTAAAGAAGGACAGGTCTATGAATGCAATTCTTTCAGTTTGCGCGCCGCCTTCCAAAAAATGGGAGTATACCCAACAGTGCAGCGTTGCGAAGACAATCCGGATGCCATTGCCAAGGCCATTGGTGAAGCCCTAGCGGTTTGCGATGTGCTCATTTTGACCGGTGGGGTAAGCGTGGGAGATTATGATTTTGTCATACCTGCCTTGCAGCAACTTCAGGTGCAACAGGTCTTTCATAAAGTGAAGCAAAAACCGGCAAAACCCCTGTATTTTGGGGTGCACAATCAAACCATTGTGTTTGGTTTACCCGGAAATCCTGCTTCGGTACTTACCTCGTATTATGTGTACGTTGCACCATGGCTGCGCCATTACCAGGGCGGGGAAGCGTGGCCTGTGCATACTGCTCAGTTTGTAGGTTCTCATGCCTCAAAACCCGGTCTAACCCGTTTTTTAAAAGGAAATTGGGATGGTCAAAAGGTGCAGCTGACCGAAGGACAAGAAAGCTACCGAATGGATGGTTTTGCGGTGTCAAATTGTATCATAGAACTGCCTGAAGACTGCGCTGAGGTTTCCGATAGCGACAGGGTAAACATCATTCCCTTCTGATGCAAGAAGCCTTATTCATTCTCCTGCCGTGTATTGCCATTGTAGCCTTGCTCTACAGCATGGTAGGTCATGGCGGTGCCTCTGGATATATCGCGGTGATGGCCTTGTGCGCCTGGCCTGCAGCATGGATTCGTCAGGATGCCTTGGTGTTGAATTTGGGGGTGTCGGCTATCGCTACCTGGCATTTTGCCCGAAAAGGGCACTTTAACGGCAGTTTGTTTTGGCCATTGGTGTTGGCTTCGGTGCCCATGGCATTTTTGGGTGCCAAATTGCACGTAGAAACCGAAGTATATAAAACGATTTTGGGTGTTTGCCTATTGATTCCCGCAGCGGTATTTTTATGGGGCAGCCCTGTAGCACGGGAGAAAATCACGGCTATGCCTTTGTGGGCGGGCTTGGGAATTGGTGCAGCCTTGGGTTTCCTTTCAGGAATTACAGGTATAGGCGGTGGCGTGTTTTTGTCGCCCATATTGCTGCTTGGAGGTTGGGCAGGACAAAAGACCACTGCCGCGACTTCAGCGCCCTTCATATTGCTCAATAGCATTTCCGGCTTGCTCGGCACATCCTTGCTGCGGTACCAAACCGATATTTCCATTGCCTATATGCTGGCTTTGGCCCTCGCCGGAGGCTTTATTGGCGCCTATGTAGGTGCGGGTAAGTTGAGTGAAATCCATCTGAAACGCTTGTTGGGCTTGGTGTTGGTATGGGCTGCACTGAAACTGATATTCCAGTTTTGAAGCGGTTTACGTTTTTCTAAAAGCCATTGAATTCCCTTCAAGAGAAATGACCGCGATTGCGTAATTTTGAAGCATGGCCACAGTCTTGATATTTGGTGAACTCAAAGACATTACCCAAACTCGGGCGATTGAGGCGCTGCCTGCCATGACGGTAAAGAGCATGCGCGATACGCTTGCAGAACGCTGGCCTGCCTTAGAGGGCAAAACCTATTTGGTAGCAATAAATCAAAAAATGGCCTCGGATGATGATCTCATTTCCGACGATGCCGAAGTGGCACTCATGCCACCTTTTTCTGGTGGATGAGCACAACGATTGACATAGCATCCTATTTCTCACGCCAACGGCAAATGCCGGAGTTGGGCGAGGGGGCTCTTGAAAAACTCCAAGCCGCTTCCGTTTTGGTTGTTGGTGCCGGTGGTTTGGGCTGCCCAGCCCTGCAATACTTGGCCGCTGCAGGAGTTGGGAACCTGATTGTGGTGGATTTTGATACGGTAGAAGTGTCGAACCTGCACCGCCAATTGCTGTTTGCCCCAAACGATGTGGGCAGGAGCAAAGCCACTGTGGCTGCAGAAAAAATACAAGAACAGTTTCCATTTACCCGCATTACCGCTTATAATGAAACCTTTACCGCCGACCTGGGCACGCAGCTCCTGCCACAAGTGGATTTGGTCTTGGACTGCACGGATCAGGTACATGTGAAATACCTGCTCGACGATTTCTGTCTCTGCCTCGGAAAACCATGGATTTTTGCCGCGATTTCAGGTTTTGAAATGCAATGGGGCCTCTGCACCGCCGACGGATTGCGCTACGCCTCCATTTTTCCAGTTCCCCCAAATCCTATGCATATGCGCACTTGTGAGCAGAATGGAACCATTGGAGTGGTGCCCGGTATGGCAGCATTGTTTCAAGTGAATCTCGCAATCCAATTCTTAACCCAACAGGCCAACATCGGCTGTGGAATGCATTATTTTGATGCCATGCAGGGGAGGAAAACCTTTTTGGAGGTGCAGCAAAATACCGAAGTAATTGTGCCCGATTTGGATACCATTCTGTCTAAGGATTATCAAAAATATATTCTCGATTTTCATTACAAAAAAGAGCAACATGGCTGAAGAAAAGAAGATAAAAAAAGTATTTGTTGAGGGACCCATTTCTGCACAATTTATTGCAGAGAGTATTGCAAAACATGCCACAAAAAAAGATATAGGTGCACACAGTATATTTTTAGGACAAGTGCGTGAAGATGCCCATGGAGATAACACCGTAGCCTATATTGATTATGAGTGCTATGAAGAAATGGCTATGCAAAAATTTCATGAAATCCGTGAAGAAACCTTTGTTAATTATCCCTTGACCTGCATGCATATTTACCATAGTTTAGGTAAGGTGAATGTAGGCGAAATATCCTTGTTTGTTTTTACTTCTTCAGCACACCGCCGCGCTGCAATGGATGCCTGCAATGAAATCGTAGAAAGAATTAAAAAAGAAGTTCCCATTTGGGGTGCAGAAGTACTGCAAGATGGCACCCGACTCACCAAACAAAATACCGCAAACGAAGCATTCAATTCTAACCGTCATGAATGATATTACCCATAAAATAAATACACTGCGTGTCGCTATTGCAGAAGCCAATGTGCTCCTGGGCAGCGAAGCCACAGCAGAAGCCATACGCACCCAATCTGTCCCCAAAGGAAATGTGTTCGAATTTGCCAGAGCAGCAGCTTTGCTTGCGGTGAAAAATACTTCCAATGTCATTCCGGATTGTCATCCGCTGCCGGTAGAATCCTGCAAGGTGACTTCAGAATTGCAGGGCTTGAACATTCTTATTCAAGTAGAAGTAAAAACCATTTACCGCACTGGGGTGGAGGTAGAAGCGATGCATGGTGCATCTATTGCTGCACTCACCATGTATGATATGCTGAAACCTATTGATAAAAATATTGAAATTCAGAACATAAAACTGTTGCATAAAAAAGGCGGGCAATCCGATTTTACAGATATTCCAAAACGCCCGGTGTATGCGGCTGTAGTGGTGTGTTCAGATACAGTGGCTGCGGGTAAAAAAGAAGACAAAGCAGGTCTGAAAATTTCAGAAATTCTGAAAAGTTACGGCATTGAAATTTCTTCCTATACCATTATTCCTGATGATGCTACACAAATTGCTGCTGCGGTGCAAGCCCATTGTGCTCCCGGCACGGACTTGCTCATTTTTACAGGCGGTACAGGCCTTTCACCGCGAGATATTACTCCAGAGACGGTTGCGCCTTTGTTGGATAGGGAAGTGCCCGGAATGATGGAAGCGGCGCGGAAATACGGCCAAGACCGCATGCCCTATGCCATGGTGTCGCGCGGGGTAGCAGGGTTTAAAGGCAAAACATTGGTAATTACTACACCAGGCTCTACACGTGGAGCAGAAGAAACCATGCAGGCCTTGTTCCCTTATGTATTGCACTTATTCCGCGTGGCGGAAGGTGCACAGCACGGATAATCTGAGATTACCCTCCCGGATTGGGTGTGGTGTAAATGATGTTTTCCAAATGGTTCTCCACAATCATGAGAACCACCACCTGCGGCTTAAATATGTTCACCCACTGCTTGTTGATGCCATATTGCCAAGCATCGAAAATGAAGAGACTCTCTCCCGTG
>JBEIRK010000185.1:0-3668 GCA_040376005.1 Flavobacteriales bacterium | reverse complement strand
GCCAAATATTCGAATCCGCGTAGCTCCCCGAAATGCGCAAGCCACAAACCATGTCATACACATAGTTGTCTTCTTTTACTTCAAAAACGAAGGTTTGAGGCTCATGCCAACTCCACTTCTTAATATTCACCTCATGAAATTCGTCAAAAACAGTATTGGAATCTGTCATGCAACCCCCTAGAAATAAGGAGATTAACATAAACATTGCGACTGCTCTTGCCCGTTTTATCATCGTTGAATTTGCTTCAAAAGTAAATCAATCAATTGTTTTTCGCCATTAAAAAGGAAATTTACCTCTGTAAATAGATAAAAAACTGATTGGGGAGCAGGATGCAATGGACGCATGCGCATCCAATCTTTTCGCGTTGTGAGCAGATAATCTGCGCCTTGTGCGTCTTGGGCTTTCCGCCAATCTTCAATGTCTTTCTCCTCAAACCGGTAGTGATCTCTATACCCAAAGTGCTCTCGGACCTCAAATTGGCTTTGGATACTTTGTATGAAGGCCTGGTTTTGTGCCAATGCCGATACTGCTACCACTTTAGCACCCACAGGCAGGGTTTCCCCCATATCATTCACTGGACCTACACTTGCATAATGCGCAAAAAATACATGTTCTGAATAGCCCTCCAAACGTTTGCGCAGCTGCCCTGCCTCAGCACTGCTTAAATCTGCTGGGCACTTGGTTACAACGATAGCCTGTGCATATGTTGCCGCACTTGGAAACTCACGCAAATTGCCTGCGGGCATGGGCGCATCCAACCAAAAAGGCCGGTTATAGTCACACAAGAGAATAGCCATATCGGGCATCAAAGGCAGATGCTGGAAGCCATCATCGAGCACCACGCAAGCCGTTGATGGCCTTTGCTTCTGAATCGTGGAAATACCCAAAACCCGATTTTCGCAGACATAAACCGCAGACGATGCTCCCAAACTTTGTTTTACTTCCAAAGGCTCATCTCCGAATTCTGAAGCCAAGCCTACAGCCAACACCTCCATAAATCCATTGGTTTTGCGCCCGTAACCTCGAGATAATACTGCCGGATGCAATGCATGTAACTGTTGCGTTAGCCATATTACAAATGGCGTTTTCCCGGTGCCACCCACGGTAAGATTGCCTACAACCACAGCAGGAATATCCCCTTTGCTTCGCTTGTGAGAGGCAGTAAACCACTTACGCCGAAGCTGGGCCACCACACCATACAACTGCCCGAACGGCCATAACATCACCCTTCGAATATTCATTTTTTGTGGGGTATTAAGGGCCAATTTTTAAAAATAATTTCTGCTACGCTGCGAGATCCTGTCTGCGTAAAATGAAAAAAATCGTAGTAATTATCCGTGCTAGATGGCAACAAAGTTGCCAAATCTATAACGTGTATTTTATCAGCATATTCAGCTCCTATCCCTTTTACAGCTTGGTTATACTGATGTAATTTGGTCCAATAATGCAATGCACTTTTTCCTTGAAAAGACAAGGTTCCAAGTTGAATTCCTGTAACTGGATCGATACCTGGAGCCAGCAAGGTGGGCTGGGTTATGAATATGGGCGTTGCGCCAGCTCCCCAGCAGATTTCAGCTAAGCCCAATACGCGTTTTCTATACTCCTGAACCTTGCCAGAAGTGTCGCTGCGCCAGCCGCTAGTATCGGCCTTTGGCCAAGTTTTGATATCTATAAATTGATGGCCGACGCCCATGGTGGCCGCATTTCGAGACCGCTTCCAAGACAGATATAAATTGAAGGTTTCGAAATTTTCTAACCACCTTTTCTTATTGGAAAGATGGTATTTTTCATAGGCATTGAGTCCGTCTGCTGCTGCATCATTACAGCCAATGAGAAACACGACAATATTGGGTTTGTATTTCAAAATATGCTGCTTCAGCAGCAAGCTGTGCCCAAAGGTACTGTGTCCATCAAGACCCGCATTATTTACCCAAATCGGTTTTCCTGATTGCTGCATCAACTGCATGAATACGGCGGGCCAATCCTCACCATCTCCCAAATAAAAGCACTCCGTGGTGCTGCCCCCCACGCAGAAAATACGGGTACCCTCAACTGCGCTATCCAACTCTGGACCCCTAAAGCCCATGCTGTTTTTGTGGTGCACAATATGCTGGGCCAAGCCCGGAATATTCACCTGCTTAAACTCATACTTCATATTTGCGGGCAACACGATATCTCCACCGCGCAATCGCGATTGGAAGGGATTGTATACTCTCAGAACGATCTCTACCAATAGCAAGGCTATGCCTAGGCCAATGCCGAGTGCAAGCATGTTTTTCAGAAATGGTTTTAAGAATTTCACCACAGCTATGATTGAATTGAGAAAGTAATGCGCAATACTCCCCTTGATTTGTTTGCCAAATTAGGGGTTTTTAATGGATTTTTTCTTTCGCGTAGCGCCAATTACAGCGTACCCAAATCAAAAACTTGTCCTTTTTCTGGCGTAAATACACGCACAAAATTGATATCTGCAGCCAATTTATCCATTTGTGTGGCGTCGCCATGCACAAAAAACACCCCTTTTGTTTGTTGGGTAACGGTAGCGTTAAGATACTTCAACAATCCGTTATGGTCGGGGTGTGCGCTGAAAGCATCTGTTTTGTGCACTGCAGCCCTCACGGGTTGTTGCCTATGGTTGATTTCCACAAAATCCTGACCTTGTAGCAAACGATAGCCCAGGGTGCCCTCTGCACAGAAACCCGCAATTAAGATGGTGTTTTCTTGATGCTGAATGTGATTGCGCACGTGCATCTGTATGCGACCACCCTCAACCATACCTGCTGCAGATATTATCACACAGGGTTCTGGAATTAAAGCCAACATTTCACTTTCCTTTTCATCCTCAATTACATGAAGCAAAGGGAAGTCAAACAAGCTACCATGCTGCTTCTGAAACGCCTTGGCTTCGTCATTCAAGTAGGGTAAACTATGCTGATATACTTCGGTGCTTTTAATGGCAAGAGGACTGTCTGTGAAAATTTTAACCTTGGGCAATTTGCCATCGCGGTATAATTGGTGCAAGGCAAAAATAATGGCTTGGGTTCTCCCCACACTGAAGGCCGGGATTACCAGCTTACCCCTTTTTACCACACAGGTCTCTTCTACAAAATGCAGCAGCTCATTGCAGGCATCATAGGTATCTGCCAAGTGGTTTCTGCCGCCATAGGTACTCTCAGATACCAACCAATCGATACCTGGCATGGGCGTAGGATCTGGAACCAATTTGCTTCCATAATTCCCCAAATCACCTGTGAACCCAAACTTGGTAACTTCATTGCCATGCTGAATATGCAATACAGCAGAAGCCGCGCCTAGGATATGACCTGCGGGGAAAAACTCTACTGACAACTCTTCGTTTATACGATACAAGGTTCCAAAGGCCACCGTTTGGGTCATTTCAAGCATTTCCTCAATATTTTTGCGGGAATACAGCACCCCTGCGCCATCTGCCAATTTTACTTTTTTATTCCCCTTTTTTCCCTTGTTTCGCACCCTTTCCTTGGCAGCCGCTTCCATACGTTGTATGTTCAAACTGTCGCGCAACAGGTAATTGCTCAGCTCCAAGGTAGGTTCTGTGCACACAATTAAACCATCAAAACCCTGCTTAATCAGGTTAGGTACATTGCCACTGTGGTCAATGTGGGCATGGGTCAAAATCAATACATCT
>JBEIRK010000213.1:0-2600 GCA_040376005.1 Flavobacteriales bacterium | reverse complement strand
GCCTTATTTAATAGATATTCCTTTGGTGATAACGTATCCGTCGCCTTCAATCACTACCCATAGCAACTTGCTCTCACCTGCAGGAATCGAACAATGCACCTCATTTAATCCATCAACTTCGGTCTGATAAACAACCTGTCCAAGTGTATTTATCATTGAAACTCTTTTGATTTGTTGGGTGGCACGAATCGTAAAATTACCGTCGGTTGGATTTGGGAAAAGGGTTAAAACCACATTGGACTGAACAGGGTTCACTCTTGCAGAATTTATGTCCAAACTAAGGTCTTCCAAATAAATGAGACTCGTTGCGGCACTTGCCAATTGAAAAGTTGAATCGGTTAGAAATGCACCAACGGTTGCTTTTGTGGGGGTTGAGGCGTATCCTGGTATCCAAATAATGTTTTCGGCAAACAACGAATAATTTGTGGGAACAGATGCTGTGCTGTTTTGAGAAAACATTGCAGAGCCAACCAAGGTGTCGGCATCAAAAAAGTTGACCATCACAGTAACTCTGTCGCCGGTAGATAAGCTGCCTTTCCAGTAGCCGCGCAAACTTGCATAACGATTCGTTACTGCAAAACTTGGTAAGTCCATTGCTCCAACCGTATAGGATGGGTTTTGTGAAATGAGCCATGAAGGCAATATTTCTGTGCCAGACTGCATCACAACAGGTCGTTGTTTGAGGATTAATGAATACCCCGTACGCGCTGAGGTTGATTGTAATGCAAATTGTTGTAAACCCGCAATTTTGCCGACTTTCTCTTCATAGGCATCTAGCGAAGTGTACCAAGATGAGGGCTTTAAGACACTCAAGCCACCCCACGATTCAAAATCTAGGTTCGCCGTAGCCGCAGTTTTGCCATCGGGGAAGGAGATGTTGTAAATGGAAATACTACCTGATGAATTTGGCGTTCCTGAAGCGATGCTGCTAGCAATGTAGATGAATGCTGAATCGGCGACCAATCCAGGAATTGTATGGATATAGGTTAGGGGGATAGTGACTGAATTGTCGGCCGAACCTGCCGCATCAGCGATCAAATAAAATTGTTGAAGGACCATAGGCATGGGGTCAACTCCCTTGGTGAAACCTACAATAACAACGGCCGTGTCTGAGCCCAAATTGCTGCTATTGTAGTTTATTTTAATGCTGCCAGGTGTTCCGCTAATGGAATAACCTCCGTTTAATACGCCAGGGTAGGCGGCACCCACTTCGAGTGCGTAACTGATTGTTTTATTCGATAGGCTATTGGATAGCTTTATTCCACGCGCATTGCCCGCTGTTTTGGATGAGTCTAAACTTACATTGCCAATAACCATCCACTTGTTGGGTACTTTGAACTGAGTCTGATTCCAGCTGTTAAATCCACCATTCACAATGGTCTGTTGCGCATGAAGTTGGGTGAATGAACTCAATAAGGCAACTAGGATTATAGATAAAATTCTATTCATGATTTTTTTATATGATTAAGGGCGGTGAAAAATTCACCGCCCTTTTTTAATTAAATTTGAAATCAATTCTTAATGCGTGATCATCACACTTTCGGTCCTATTACCCGTAGCGTTTTTGATTGAAATTTGATAGATGCCATCGGTCCAATTCTTAGAATCTAAATAAGTGATACCTGAATTGTCGCCCTGCGCAATTATTTGGCCTGTGCTGCTATATACCACGTAGTTAGATTTTTCACTACCTAAGTTAATGTAGAAACCTGCATCGGCTGGGTTAGGGTAGCTGCTGCTGCCAACACTTCCGTTGCTATTTGACTTATTAGAACGTGTTTTAAGGACTTTAACAGTGTAACAGTATACTGTTGAGCAAGTTCCTGTAGAATCATACGCAGTCAAACAAACTGTATACGCTCCAGAAGCAGAGAATTGGTGAACTGGTGTCTTGTCCTTGCTAGCTGCAGTACTGTCACCGAAGTTCCAAACATATGATTTCGCACCTGTACTAGTATTCTTCACATACATTTTTCCATTTGATGCAACACTATCCACGGTGAAGCTTGCTTTCGCAGCACATGGCAGACAATCCACTTTGATGCTAGTGCAAATCATGGTGTCGCAACCCTTACAAGAGTCTGTGTATTTTATACAAACGGTATAGGTTCCTGTGGCCTTAAATGTATGACTCGCAACTCGACCATTGTAAGTTGTCGTTGCACCACTATTTCCAACCAAAATTGAATATTTGAAACAGTTGCTGGTGGTACTCATGTTCTTTCCTTCGAAAGTGTACACATTGCATTTGTTTGCGTAGGTCAAATTTGCACCCGCTGCAGCCCAATTGCACTTAGTCGTGGTCGGTTTGCAAGTGACATTGAACATTGAATAGGTTTGGGTATCACAGCCCGTACAAATGTTAGAGTATTTGGCAATGATTGCAAATTTCCCTGTATCAGCAAAAGTGTAAGTTCCAGTGCGACCTGCAGGCAATGGGTAAAGTTTGCCCGTTTTCATATCGTATACACTCAATTGATATTTGATGCAACTGTCTGCGAATAAAGTCATTTCAAACGTATAAACATTGCACTTGTTGCCATATCCCACTTTGATTGCGGTTTTGTCCCATTTGCAATTTTTGGTAGTTGAGGGAACAG
>JBEIRK010000083.1:0-11849 GCA_040376005.1 Flavobacteriales bacterium | reverse complement strand
GTTACAGTAAATGAATAGGCAACGTCACTGGCTTGTCCATTTTTGGTTTGCCAACAAAACTCGGCTGTTTTCTCTCTGTCTTTTGGATTTTTAATCGTGAACGTCGCACCAGGTATACCCTGATTCCAACGCATCTTGACTGTATCTGGTACTGTTTGAAAGGGTGTAAACGTTTCGTCAGTACCTTTAATATCGAAGCATAACTTATCTCCCTCACATACTTTATTTACGGTCGGACCGTCAATCTTTGGTGCCTTATTATAACCACAGTCGTCCTTTACAATCAGCTGTATATCCCGTCGGGTTCGACCCACAACTAAGTATTTACCCGTGGCGCTATCCCTTCGCCACTCTACAATTTCAATTACTACAATACCCACCTCATCACACTTTGTGGGTGTGAAAATCAAGTCGCCTGTAGAGGTATCCAATAAGAATCCACGTGGTGGATCTGTTTTGGTATTGGGAGTACATTTGATATTGGCAGGGTTTGGTGGGCAATACACAGACATTGGATACTGGTATGTCCAAGGAGATGTATAGTTTACGGTGTTGTTTGGTTTTGAGTTGATGCCCCAAACCAATCTGTATGAAAAGGAATCGTAATCCACGGTATCAATCGCACCATTGTTAAAGTAGTACGCTTGGTTACAGCACAAGAAACCAATAGGCTCATTTGAAAGCGTTGGGCTTGAGTTACATTTATTGGTGGTTTTTGGAATGTTGCAGATGTTGATCATACAGGTAGTCCAGAAGTCGTTACCAGATGGACCTGTAGTAATCGCGCCGTTACGGCAACATTGGCCAATATAAAAAGTCACCTCACAGCAGCTGCTTTTATTGATGAAGTTATTCAATGGAGATGCATTAAAATCAACCGTCACCTGAAAAGTGTGCTCTTCAATACCTTCACCTGTGCCGTATGTGTTTTGAGGATTACAGGGCTTACCTGCAGTTGAGCACCTAGGCGTCACGTCGCGAATGCTGGTGCGGGTAATACTCATACCATAATCACCACAACCATTGCCACCATTGGTACCTGCAAAGGCACCAAAAGATGGACCATTAAACTCAATACCACGACAATCGCGATACACTTTGGCGGTAATGAGATACTTGCCCTTGCCCAGGCATTTGTAACTCATGTCCGCACCCATCATGTGAGATGCATTTAATCGAGGTAAAACACTGAAAAGCAATGCCAGTGTAATAAGTAAGTTTCTTCTTAGCATAAAAATTGGTGGAATTTGTTGAATGAACGTCCGAGAATTAGGGTTAGGTTATTGAATTGACGTTAACTCATTCAAATTCGTTGCTTCGAATATAAACTTTTTTTATAATTTCCATAAAACAAATTATACATTCAGTTCACCAAGCCGCCTTTTCAGTTCACCATTTCAGAAAAAAGTGATAAGACTTTATATTGTCATCATCGCATAAAAACTTAACAATTACTTTTTTGAGCTAAAATTCCAATGTTAATTTGCTACCCCAACGTTTATGAAGTACACACCGATTCCAAAGAGTTTGTTTGAGAAAAACAGAAAGAAATTCGCACAGGAGATGAAACCAGGCAGCATCGCTATTTTTCATTCAAACGATGAAATGCCGCGCAATGGAGATGCAAATTTCAGGTTTAAACAAAACTCAGATATCTTCTACTTAACCGGAGTAGATCAGGAAGATACGGTGTTGGTCCTTTTCCCGGATGCACCGAATCCTATGTTTCGGGAAATGTTGTTTGTGCGCGAGACCAACGAAACCTTAGCCATTTGGGATGGCGCCAGACTTACGCCTGAACAGGCATATCAGTGCAGCGGGGTGCAAAATGTATTTTGGTATCATGAATTTTGGGCGACCGTGCATCCTGCTATTTTGATGGCAGAAAATATTTATCTCAACTTGAATGAGAATGATAGGTTCTCAGATAAAGTGCCTTACAATGGCATTCGCTTTGCCAATCAAATTATTGCGAAATACCCAGTGCACCACACCTACAGAAGTGCTTCAATATTGGCCAATTTGCGCATGGCAAAAGAACCTGAGGAAATTGAAGTATTAAGAGAAGCCATAAACATTACCCGAGCAGGTTTTGAAAGACTGCTGCAATTCATCAAACCTGGAGTATGGGAATATGAAATTGAAGCAGAACTCATCCATGAATTCACCAAACGTCGTTCTTCAGGTTTTGCATTTGAGCCCATTATCGCCAGTGGCAGCAGCGCCTGTGTGCTGCACTACATCGAGAACAATCGCCAAGTTAAAGACGGTGATTTGATCTTATTGGATTTTGGTGCTGAATATGGCAATTATAACGGGGACATGACCCGCTGTGTACCTGCTAATGGGAAATTCAGCGCGCGTCAAAAAGCGGTTTATAATGCTGTTTTGCATGTGCACAAGGAAGCCAGAAAGCTAATAAAACCAGGTATGCGTATGCCCGATTATCACGATCAAGTATGTGCGATTATGACGGAAGAACTTTTGAAACTAAACCTCCTTACCTCTGAGGAAGTGAAAGCCAATAAGAACGCGTTCCGAAAGTATTACATGCATGGCACCAGTCATCATCTAGGATTGGATGTACATGACGTTATGCACCGCTGGGGTGAGTTTAAATTGGGCAATGTATTGACCATAGAACCCGGCATTTACATTCCTGAAGAAGGAATTGGAATACGCATTGAGAATGATGTTCTTATTACTCCAACAGGTACCCTTGACTTCATGGAAGGTTTGCCTATTGAGGTTGAGGAAATTGAAGCTGCAATGGCGCGTTAAAATCAGGATTCTTTCCAGCCACTTTTACCTACAAGGGGAACGAACTTAAAATCCCCAAATACTTCTGTTTTTGTCTGATTGTCGGATAATTTGGTAATGCGCATCATCTTTTGCGCGCTCTTTTCTCCGCCTACGGGTATTACCAATCGACCGCCCACTTTGAGTTGATTGATATACGCAATAGGAATTTCAGGCGCACCAGCAGTTACTATAATTCCATCATAGGGAGCAAACTCCGCAAGTCCTTGACTTCCATCACCATGATAGAGAATCATTTCCCTGTCCAACTTATTAAGCACTTGTGCTGCTTGAACCAATAAAGAACGGATGAGTTCAATGCTGTGCACCTTGGCACCCAACGCAGACAAAACAGCAGCCTGATACCCGCTACCCGTGCCAATCTCCAACACTTTATCTCCTGCTTTCAAACCAAGTAATTGGGTCTGAAAACCAACAGTGTAGGGCTGCGAAATCGTTTGCCCCTCCCCTATTGGAAATGCTGCATCTCTGTAGGCAAAATGGGTAAAGTCTTTGGGGAAGAAAAGTTGACGTGGCACAGCACCTAAAGCATCTAAAACACAAGTAGAGTCTATACCTTTAAGCTTTAACTCTTGCACAAGCTTGCGTCTCAGTCCCGCCATTTGGGGCTCCTCAGTATAGAATTCGGTTGTAAACATCTGTTAAAAACGATTTAATCTTATCGGGCCGCAAATATCCAATATTTGCCCTTGCTTCCAAACACATAATGGCAGTTTTAAAGGCAGTTATCATCGGCTCACAGCGAAAGGCAGAGATTTTCCAACATCTACTGGCCTCTTTTCCTGAATTTGAATTCAGCGGATATTATGACCCTGATGACGAAGCAAACACCTCCATGACAGGTGAATTGTTATTCACGTATGAGCTATGCGACTTGGGTGATGTATTCATTTTTGACAGACACA
Organism: Flavobacteriales bacterium; assembly: GCA_040376005.1. GTDB lineage: Bacteria > Bacteroidota > Bacteroidia > NS11-12g > UBA955 > JAGXTF01. Next base: position 8,124 of record JBEIRK010000083.1, on the reverse strand, counting down.
CAAAGAATGTCCTCCCTACAGTGCTTGAAACCCTATTAAAAATGGGAAAACATGTCTTGTTTGATGGCTATTTGACGCAGGACACTGGATTGGCAGAAAAACTCATGCAAATCCAGCATGAGGCACAGACCTGCTTTCAAATCTCTAATGTATTGTACAACAAGCCCTTGTTTACTACCGCAAGGCAATTTATTCGCAAACCACGATTTATAAAAATCGAGAAAAATTGCAATTCACCCAAAGCCGGTGAATTTGAAAAATGGCTATTCTTCAACCTCTCTCAAGAAATGGATATCGTATTGAGACTTGTAGAATCAGGTATACGACGTATTTCTGCCAAGCCGCTTTTTCTTTTCGGGAATAGCCCAGATTTATTGAACATTCATATTGAATTTGACAATGATTCTGTATGCCATATTTCATTGGGCAGGGCCATTGAAAATGGATTGCACAAACTTCGAGTATTCCAACAAGACAAACTTTTCCATTTAGATTTTTCAGATAATTCTCTCATCGAATTGCGACCTGTAAATCCAGCAGATCAACTTAGTATTTTGCAAGAAACCGACACCCATGGGGTACATGAGTTTATCGAAATAAACCGCCCGGTAATGCCCTTTGATTCTTGGAAAATGGAATTGAGAAACTTCCATGAGAACATCCACAAAAACCTAACACCTGCAACCCATTTAGAACACATGGAGTATGTGTCTTCTGTAATGGCAGATATCGTGGACAAAGTACAGCGCAAATACGCTGAAGTGTAAGGTTTCGGGTTAAATTACTGTAAAAATCGCAGGCGCTTAACAACTTGGACACTTTAGGGCTTATTTTTGCCTCTCATGGCGAAAGTTCCATTTTACCTAGTTCTCTTCCTGTTCTTCGCAGCCTGTAATACTGAAAAGGAAGCCATTCCTGCGTATTTAAAACTTGACTCCGTTTCGGTGAATACCCTTGCAGGCCAGGGAAACAACATTCATAATATTCAAGCTATTCAAGCATTTGCCGACGGCGAATTATTGGGAAATTTCGAACTGCCTGCTACCATTCCGGTGCACCGCAACGGAAAAAGCTCAATTACCATAGTTCCTGCGGTTTTCCTGAACGGAAGCAAAAACCAAGTCGTACAGCACACCAGCTTTCAACCTGCAGACACCATGGTACTATTTACAGAAGGCAAAAGTACTGCGGTAACCAATATGTCTTTGGATTTTAGAACGAATGCCGTATTTGCTTGGGTAGAGGACTTTGAAGACAATTCATCCACAGTAGTCACTGCCGCTAAATCGCCTGCAGACACAGTTTTCATAAGCACAGATACATTTTCACTGGATGGCCGATTCAAAGGAAAAAGCAAAATGTTGACGGCGAAAATTTCGCCCTCTGATACCCAAAAATATATTGACCTAGCCTCCTTCAAGAATTTTGAGAATATCCCTGCAAATGGAAATGATGTTTTTCTAGAGTTTGATATTCGCTGTGATAACAATGTCAATCTCGCACTAAAAAGAACCAATGCCACCACCTCTGAGTTTGTTCCTTACATGGTGGTTTTTGACACCAAAGGTGCTTGGAAACGTTTCTATGTAAATCTCGTTTACGAGACCCGAAGTCAGCCCTCAGACACGAAGTATCAAATCTATTTTTCTGCGGACTTTGCCCCTACTACGCAGGTAAAGGTGATACAAATTGACAACATTCGCTTAAGCTATCTCAATTGAACAAAAGACTCCGCATATTCCTCTACTTGCTGAGTGATTTTATATCAGCAGGAGCAGCATGGTGGCTGTTTTTTAATTATCGCAAACATGTAGTTGAAGCCAGCAAACACGGCTATGATATCCCTGTAAATAACGATGTAAAGCTATGGATTGGTCTTATGCTCATTCCGGTATTTTGGCTCATGTTGTATTCTATCACAGGTTTTTATAAAGAGATTTTTAGAAGATCCAGACTTCGCGACTTTCAGAACACCTTCACCGTTTCCATCATCGGAGTATTGATTCTATTTTTTAGCCTGTTGTTGGATGATAGTGTTGGAAACTATAGAGATTATTACGTAAGTCTATTTACCCTCTTCGCCTTGCACTTCGGCATCACCTTCACGGACGCCTTATTATTACCTCAAACACCATTCATCGCATTCAAAATAGAATTTGGAACTACAAAACCCTCATTGTAGGCTCGGGTTCTAAGAGTTTAAAATTATATCAAGAACTTCAAACTGCGCGCAAGAGTGAAGGATTTCAAATTTTGGGCTATCTCTCTGGTTTTGGGAATGATGAATTGTCAGCATTCGGTCTTCGGAATTTCGGTGAATGGTCAAAATTGCCAGAGATCGTAAGGGATAATCAAATTGAGGATGTTATCATCTGCATGGAAGATGAAGACCATGATAAAGTAGCCGACATTGTGGACTTGGTTCGAAATGAAGATGTGCATTTGAAAGTTGCACCTGATAGTTATGGCCTAATACTGGGCATGGTGAAAATGAATAACATTCTTGGAGCTATGCTGGTGGAAGTTGACTTTGAAGTTATGCCCCAATGGCAAAAAACAGCCAAACGCATTTTTGACATTGTGTTTAGTTTGTTTGGGCTCATTCTCACCCTTCCTATTTTTATTATCGTGGCCATCGCCATCAAGCTGGATTCTAAAGGTTCTGTATTTTACAGGCAAGAAAGAATTGGATACAAGGCCACTCCATTTATGATTCTTAAATTCAGAAGTATGCGCACAGATGCGGAGGCCCAAGGTCCAAAACTCAGTGCTGAGAATGATGACCGACGCACAAAGGTGGGCATTTTTCTAAGGAAATCGCGATTGGATGAACTCCCACAGTTTTTAAACGTGCTGCGCGGAGATATGAGTATTGTAGGACCAAGACCGGAAAGACAGTTCTTTATTGACCAAATCCTCGTGAAAGCGCCCTATTATCAGCGATTGCACAGAATCAAACCTGGAATTACCAGCTGGGGACAAGTGAAATTTGGCTATGCGGAAAATGTTGAACAAATGGTAGAACGCATGAAATACGACATACTGTATTTGGAAAACATGTCGCTTGGACTTGATATAAAAATCATGATCTACACGGCACTTATCATGATTCAAGGGCGGGGTAAATAATCCCAAAAAAAAAGTAGTACCATTATAAAACAATAGTTCAACCTCTACGTTAATATAGTATTACTATACAAAGTGAACAGTCTTACTAATATAATTGATGTTCAGGTTCCTGAAAACCTCTACATAAAAAACCCTCGGGAGAGCAGGGTTGGCAAGGATATTTTGGCTCATGGGGCAGCAATGATTGCTAAGTGCGGCATTGAAGCTTTCAATTTTAAAAAACTTGCTTCAGAATGCCAGTGCACCGAAGCTACCATTTATCGCTATTTCGAAAACAAACACAAGCTGCTCCTTTACTATCTTAATTTGTTTTGGGGTTGGCAGGAGTATTTCATGGTAATGCGCACCCACAGTATAGAGGAACCTGGCAAACGCCTTAAAGAAGTCGTTTCTGTGCTGAGTCATCCTGAAATCCCAAGCAACACAGACCCTGCTTATGGAGCAAATATTGTAGAAATTGCCACCTCTGAAGGCGTAAAAATTCATTTAAGTCGAGAAGTTGGTGCAGAAATCACCGACGGTAGTATGTTTGTATATTATCGTTTGCTAAAAAGAATCAGTAAGTTCATTTCCGATAAAAAACCCAAATACAAATACCCAGATACCTTAGCAATCACAATCATGGACGCCGCTTTGCAAACTAAATTTTACCAAGACAGATACCCTGAACTGGCTGTGAACATTCACAATGCCAAAAGTTCAGGTGACTTCTTATTCAGCTTAATTCCCGACTAACCATGCAATCAAATACTACACCCTTACAGCGAATTTGGAGATTGGTCGTTCAGGAGAGTCGTAATATTCGATTCTTATATGCTTATGCGATCATTGCTGGTGCGATTAGCCTTGTCCTGCCCATAGGTATTCAGGCCATGATGGGACTCGTGGCGGGAGGCAGACTCAGCACCGGTTGGCTCATTCTGGTCATTTTGATTTGTGCAGGCGTCTTGATTTCAGGCATCACCAGATTGGCACAAATCAGTATTCTTGAAAAAATACAGCAACGCATGTTTGTGAATACCGCATTTAATTTTAGTAATAAAATCGGATTTATCAGCGGTCAAACGCGCGGAGAGAATAAAGTAGTAGAGCTCAGCGAACGATTTTTAGATATTATTACCGTTCAAAAGAGTTTTGCAAAACTCTTGCTAGATTTTTCAGCCTCAGTGCTTCAAATATTCTTTGGAGTATTGCTGCTGGCTGTATATCACGTAAGCTTCTTGATCTTCGGTGTAGCGGTGTTGCTCACCCTTGCTACTATTATCCGATTTACTTGGAAAAATGGTATCTCTACAGCACGTAGTGAAAGTGATTTTAAGTTTAAAACTGCCTATTGGATTACAGAAATTGCCCGGAATAAAAATTTGTTCCGCTTTTTTAAAAACAGTTCCTACCATGTGCACCGCACAGATGAACTGCTTGCGGGATACCTACATGGCAGAAACGGGCACTTTAAAGTAATTTACAGGCAAGCTGCCATTGCAATTGGGATGAAAGTTGTTGTTACGGCAGTGCTGCTGCTTCTAGGTTCATGGCTACTGGTGAATCAAAGTATCAGTCTAGGACAATTCCTTGCTTCAGAAATTCTGATTATTACCCTCTTAAGTGCAGTTGAAAAACTTATTCTCACCGTAGAGAATATCTATGATTCGGGTATTGCGTTGGAGAAAATGGGCTATGTAACCGACATCGAAATCCCAGCAGAGCAGCACATTGATTCCCATGTGAAGATTACGAGTGCCCCTGAAATCTCAATTAAAACACTCAATCACCCCGATTTATTGGTGGAGATTAAACCCGGTCAGAAAGTTGGGATCCTAGGAATGCCTGGTAGTGGAAGAACTGCCATTTTGCGCGCCATACTTGGCGAACAGCACGGCCAATTGAATTTAAAAATCAACAATATTCCTGTGCGCAATGTAAGCTCAGAGGAATACAATGACTTTACAGGCATTTGCTTCCAAAGCTCTACGCTTTTTGAAGGTACCATTGCTGAGAATATTGCGCTGCGAGAAGACTACGACAAATCAGAAATTTCAAAATTAATTGAAGTCACCCATCTGAACCGATTTGTAGAAGAACAAGAGCATGGATTCGAGCAAAAAATAGATATCCAATCTGGAGGATTGCCAAACAATATTGCAAGAAAAGTTTTGCTAGCAAGAGCACTTTATGGCCAACCAAAATTGCTGCTTATTGATGATATTTGGAATGTTTTTACACGCGAAGAGTTGTCCAAAATCATTCAATACATAGGCAGTCTAAAATCAACAGTAATTATCATTAGCAATGTATTGCCAGTGCTAGAACAAATGGACAAAATGCTATTTTTCGACAACAATATGATTGAGGAATACAATTCACCTGAGCTGTTAAATCACAATCCTAAAATTAAAAATATTGTATGGATGTAATGAATTCACCTATGCTAAAATCAGAGATTGCAGAAAGCCCATGGACGGGGAAACGCATGAAGCGTCTGGTGCTTTCTGTTACTGGATTTGCCATTCTAGTCTTGTTTCTACCTTGGACACAAAACATTCAAACCAATGGGAAGATAACCACCCTATTGCCAGGCCAAAGACCCCAGGTATTGCAAGCCGTGATTGGTGGGAAAATCGAGAAGTGGATGGTAAAAGAAGGCGACTTTGTTAAAAAAGGCGATACGATTGTTGTTCTCTCGGAAGTGAAGGATGCTTACCTTGACCCGAAACTCATCAACCAAACAGAGATAAAGCTGAAAGCCAAAGAAAACTCAGTGCTCTCATATTCTTCGAAAATTGATGCGATTAACCAACAAATAACACAGTTGGAAGAAAGTCGGGTATTAAAACTTACGCAAGGGAAAGCCAAAATCAGACAGGAAGAGATGAAACTCGAGGCTGAGGAGGCTGATTTGCAAGCCGCATTAGGCAATTACCGCATTGCATACTCACAATATCAGCGTGATAGTGCATTGCTAACTAAAGGCATAAAATCGCCCTTAGATGTAGAAAATAGAAAACAAAAACTCCAAGAAGCAAACGCAAAAAGACAGACTGCGGAGGCGAAAGTCAAGGTTGCCATTGCTGCTTTAGAAAATGCAAAGACAGAAATCAACTCGATTGTTGCAGATTATGGTGAGAAACTCGCCAAAGCGGAATCAGACCGTTTCAGCACCATGAGCATGCAGTTGGAAAGTGAATCTGAGGTAGCAGGACTTCGTAATTCTTTGAGCAACTACGAAATCCGATTTGGATTTTACAATATCACCGCGCCACAAGATGGTTATGTTACAAAAACCATTTCCAACGGTATAGGCGAAATTTTAAAAGAAGGCAGCACAGTCTGCACCATTATGCCATTCGAGTTCAGCACCGCAGTTGAAATTTATGTAGACCCGGTGGACATGCCCTTGGTAAGCAAAGGCAACACCATGCGTTTTGTATTTGATGGCTGGCCTGCAGTATTTTTTAGCGGCTGGCCCGGTATGTCTTATGGCACTTTTCCAGGAAAAGTGGTGGCTATTGATAATGTACCCGGAGAGAATGGAAAATTCAGACTTTTGGTTTCGCCAGATGGCACAAAGCCTTGGCCAGAACAACTGAAAGTGGGCACCGGTGCCCGAGCATATATGCTCCTGAATTCAGTGCCTGTTTGGTATGAGCTGTGGCGAACCATAAATGGGTTTCCTGCAAACTTTTACAAGGTAAAAGAAGGCTCTGAAAAATCGGCTGGCAAAGAGAAAGAAAAAGAACAAAAATGAAATTCGTAACCATCATTCTTATCAACTTTTGCCTCTTTTTGGGTGCACAAGCGGCAACAGAGGATAGTGCGCGAATACTCCCCTACACCACTGTGTTGGATTTGGTAGTGAACAACCATCCCATTTACAAAGCATCTGGCTTGATTATCAAAAAAGCCAATGCCCAAAAGCTCGCTGCCCGCGGTTCCTTTGACCCAAAAATTAGTTACGATGAAATCCAAAAGAATCTAGCATCGAAGCAATATTACAAGTTGCAACATGCTGGACTCAGCCTGTTTACCTTATCTCCGATTAAAGTAGAAGGCGGATTTGAACGTGCGACGGGTACGGATTTGAATCCAGAGTCTGTAACAGGGCCCGATGGCCTGACTTACGCAGGTGTGAGTATTTCATTGCTGAAGAACGCACTTACCGATGCACGAAGGACCTATTTGAGACAGGCCGCACTCATGCAGGAACAAAGTGGCTATTTAAATCAACTGGCGGTAAACGAACTGATGGCTGAGGTAACAAGTGACTATGTCAATTGGCAATACGCTTGGCTTGAAATAGACGTATACAGCAGGGCGCTAATAACAACACAAGTGCGTTTAGCTGCGCTAAGAGAAGAAGTTGTACTCGGATCCCGCGCTGAAATCGACACCCTAGAATCCTATATACTCCTCACTTCCTACCAAGCAGCGCTGAATGAATCACGATTATTGCGCATAAAAAGCGCTTTAAAGCTCAGTGAACACCTTTGGGTAGACGAGAACAACTTCCTTACCCTTAGTCCGGAATTAAGGCCTGAAAATGGAAGTATTCAAGGAATTGACAGTCTCATTCAAGTATTAGGCACCCAGTGGACACAAGAGAACTTCAATAACAGCCACCCTATGGTGCAGGCAATGCTTATTGATGTGGATGTAAGTGCTTATGAAACACGGCTGAAAAAGCAAGAAATTCTGCCAAGTCTGGACCTCAAATACCAACCCTTGAGCAAAGGCTTTACGGGCTTTCAAGAAGCAAATGACAACAAATTTGGCTTAAGCTTTAGTACCTCTTTATTCCTTCGTAAGGAACGCGGAGAATATGAGAAAGCGCTGTACAATCAGGAATCTGTTTCACTCAAAACCCAACAAAAAAGTCGGGAACTCTATCTAAAAACCAGCGCTTTGTCTGAGCAACTTGATATATACGCCCAGAACTACATTCAATATCAAAACCTTACACAAGGCTACTTCACCTTGTTCCAAGCGGAAATTGAACGT
>JBEIRK010000150.1:0-5248 GCA_040376005.1 Flavobacteriales bacterium | reverse complement strand
TGCACAGATTTATCAAGCACAGAAAGACCAAATGAATTTGAGTCTATTCTCTCAAGCTGTTGGATTTTTCCAAGCTAAAGACCAAACCCAATACAGCCAAGGCGCCGAAGCTATTAAGGGCATTTATATGTCCTTAACGGGCGAAGTATTGGAGAATGAAAATTTACCTGAATAAAACGCATGCACGCCGGCATTTGGGACCAACGCTACGGAGCTGCTGAATTTGCCTATGGCACTACAGCGAATGAATTCTTTGCTCAAGAAATTGAAAAACTTGAACCTGGAGAGCTCTTGTTGGCCGCTGAGGGTGAAGGAAGGAATGCAGTATTTGCAGTGCAACATGGCTGGTATGTTGCGGCCTTTGACTATAGTGCGGAGGCTAGAAATAAAGCGCTACAGTTGGCAAAGGAACACAAGGTGGCTTTTTCCTATGAGGTATGTAGTTATGAAAACTATAAAGCGCCTGCTGGATTTTTCAATTGTATTGGACTTATATACGCCCACATGGGGCCAGAAGACCGAAAGAAATTGCATGCACAGTGCATTCACTGGCTTAAACCTGGCGGGACAATCATCTTGGAAGCTTTTCATCCTACACAATTGGAGAAGGGCTATACATCTGGTGGACCCAAAGATGCGAGTTGGTTGTATACTGAAGCCTTATTGAGAGAAGACTTTGAGGGATTGGGAAACATCCAAATACAAGTTACGGAAGTTGCGCTTAACGAGGGCAAATACCATCAGGGAATGGCAGCAGTAATTCGCATGGTGGCGCAAAAAGCCTTATAATAAAGAAGCTAGCGTTCCTTTTTGGCCTGATTGAAATACTCCTCTTTCATTTACCGCAACTTGCGTGCATTCAATGGCATTATCATGTTCTAGGAAAAGCAACCAGTTGCCTTCTGCCATTTTCTTATTCCAATAAGCCCGTTCTTCCATGGATTTCAGGGGTTCTATGTCATAAGCCATTACATAATTCACGGGGATGTGCGCAGCAGATGGGAATAAATCTGCACCGTAGAATACAACCTTGTTATTGATATGAATTTCGGGACATAGCATAGAAAACGTGTGTCCGTTTACAAACCTGCAAAACACCTGTTGAAAAAGTTCCTCGTCTTGGCGCACAAAATTGAGTTTGTTATGCTCTTGGAGTGGTACAAAGTTCTCGGGAAGAAAGCTCGCCTTTTCTCTGGGATTGGGTGCCAAGGCGTGTTTGAAATGTTGCTCACTCACATGGTATGTTGCATTCGGAAATGCGGGGATATATCCATTCTTCGCGTCATTCCAGGCCACAGCACCACCTACATGGTCAAAATGCAGGTGTGTCAATATCACATCGGTTATATCCAATCGTTCAAATCCGGCATTATTCAGCGAAAGATCCAACGATTCAGCTCCATTGAGATAGTAGTGGCCGAAGAACTTCTCTGACTGTTTATTGCCGATTCCAGTATCAATGAGGATGCGGCGGTTGCCAGATACAATAAGCAAGCAGCGCATGGCCCAATTGCACATATTGTTATCATCCGCTGGATTTAATTTATTCCAAATACTTTTGGGCACAACGCCAAACATGGCGCCACCATCGAGCTTAAAGTATCCGGTATTTATGGTAAAAAGTTCCATGTTTTGAGATTAAAAGTCTCCGTAAACGTCAGTAAGTGCCTCATAACCTGTTTCAGTAATGAGAATGGTATGCTCATACTGTGCACTCAATTTACCGTCAATGGTTCTTGCCGTCCAGCCATCTTTGCGATCCACTTTGGCGCGGGCTTTACCTGCATTTATCATAGGTTCAATGGTAAAAATCATGCCTGGTTTTAGAATTGGACCTGTATTTTTTTCTGAAATATGCGCCACTTCAGGGTCTTCGTGAAACTTCACTCCTACTCCATGTCCGCAGAACTCATACACAACACTATATCCATGTTTATGGGCATGTTCGGCAATATAATATCCAATATTTCCAAGGTGATTTCCAGGAAAGCATTGCTGCATCCCATGCTGCAAGCATTCTTTGGTAACCTCACACAGTTTTTTTGCATAATCAGAAACCTCACCTACAAAGTACATGCGACAGGTATCGCCAAAGTAGCCGTCCAAAATGGTGGTAACATCTACGTTTACAATATCTCCATATTGCAATTCATACTCATTGGGAACCCCATGACAGATTACATCATTGGGAGAAATACAAGTGGCGTGTTTATAGCCTTTATACCCTTTGGTAGCAGGAATTGCTCCATTGCTACGTACAAAATCTTCAGCAATTTTATCGAGCTCAATGGTTTTTACACCGGGCTTAATGTAAGGCTCAAGATGTTTAAGGGTTTGCGCAGCTAGGCGCGAACTTTTGCGTATGCCTTCAATTTGTTCAAGGGACTTTATGAGAATAGCCACGGTGCAAAGTTAAACGAGATATTGTTATCTCGTGTGCCTTGCGCGAATCGCAGGCTATTAATTGCGTAAAATAACGTCTCTGAGGGAATCCAAATAGAGGCGTTTCATATCCAAATCATCATCAAATAAATCTTGATCGTCCGGCTCGTTCGCCGCAACTGTGTTTTTGCAATAAGCACACATGAGGAAACCATGAATCAAGAAATTCGACTTGGGTGCCATGCACCATTGACAGTTAAAGATTTTCATACACCAAAAATGGCACATGACATTGAATCAACTATGCACATTATGTTCACTTAATCGAAATCCAACGATTCAGTTATGTTGGATTCATTTGGTGGTAATAATGCAGTGGATTTGGTAATCTCTTGGCAATTTTCACCCTCACAACAGGGTGCAATGTTGATTTTGCATCGTGGGCATTGATAGTGGCTATGGACAAAAACCATATCACCAAAGAAGCCACAATAACCACAATTCTGAGTCATAATTTCAAAAATAACAAATTTGCAATAAGGGTGTTTTGAATTTTTCATGTATAATTGGACATGTATCAGAGAATTTATTTGTTGGCGCTAGCTCCCCTTTTATTGATTGCATGTGTTTGCGAGCCTCCTCCAGAAAGGAAAGAATTTGAATCTATATCGCACAATTACTATCAATACTTTTATGATTCAATTTCAACATTTACTTTGGGCTTAGAGGTAAAGTATGCAAAACGCGATGCGCCAAAAAAGAGAAAATTTGGTTGTATTGGATATTACAAGGTACTGAGTTTTTCTTATGGAGAAACCCTGAATTGGGATTCCGCCCAATTAACTTGTTCATCAACCGTAGGTCCCGTTCTTGCTGGGCAAAATTGGATCAACCATCCAAAGACAAGCACTAAAAAGGAAGAAAACAGTACTGTGTTGCCACCCTCTTATTTGAATGTCATGCATAGCATAGGCAAATGGCAATTAAGCCAATTAAAAGATAGTCTTACTTTTTATATAAAAGGAAAGACTTCTGCGAATAACACCTACAAAGATTCATTTCGCGTGGGCGTAATCCATTAAGGATTTGAGGTATGGCGGTGTTTTTAATAAACGGCTCCCGTACCAACTCATCAATTCGCCATCCGTCTTCAATATCTTAGCCTTTGGGCATAAGTACTGAAAGTACGATTCGTGTGTTTTATTAAACGGAAAGGGCTCAGAGCTGAGAAATATAAAATCGGGTTGCAGCGCTTGAATTTCGGTTTCAGTAATTTCAGGATACCTGCTGTATTGGAAAGAAATAACATTCAAAAATCCTGCACAATTCAGCACTGAATTAATGAAAGTATTTTGCCCAACAGCCATTACGGGGTTGTTCCAAATGAGGTACAATACTCTTTTTGGCTCTGTGTTTTGCGTGGTTAATTGAGAAAATCCCGCTTGAATTTCTGCAATCATCCTTGAGGCAATGGGTGATGTATCCGTAATTATACCGATTGACTTAACCATATCCAACGCATCATCCAGCGTAATGATATCGCTAATCCATACAGGGAAATCTTGAGCTAGAGCTTCAATTTGACTTTGATCATTTTCCTCTTTATTGGCAACAATCAAGTCTGGTTTGAGGCTTCTAATCTTATCGAGTTGCAGTTTTTTAGTACCGCCAATTTTCGTAGCCTTTTTAAACGCAGAATGGGGATGAATGCAGAAAATGGTTTGCCCTACGACCTTTTCACCCAATCCCAAATCATACAGCAATTCTGTTTGTGAAGGCACCAAAGAGACAATCCTTTGGGGAGGCTGGGCAAGGAATACTGTTCGATTCAGTTGGTCTACATATTCCATAAAGCGGCAACAGTACTGATTTATTTCAGCGCAGCAATAAGGTCATATTTGGTAATAATATGCCAATTTCCACCCAGGTCCATGACCAACACGGCATTGTTATTCTTATCGATGCGAGAAGAAACTTCATCAATGGTATCATGTGCTTTCACAATAGGGAAAGGCGTCTGCATCACATGCGCCACCGGTTCATTCATCAGCGCATTATTCAACAACAAGGTACTATACAATTGATTGTCATTGAGAGAGCCCACAAATTCACCTTGGGCATTCACAACAGGCAATTGAGATACATCGTATTTCTGCATTTTAGCCACGGTTTCAGCACAGGTATCCGTATCTGTTGCGGTGAGCAGTGGCAAATGGCTGTGGCCTTGCACCAAGTCGATGGCGGCTACTTTTGGTGCTGGAGGTAGGAATCCTCTGTCACGCATCCAGTCATCATTAAACATTTTACCTAAGTAACGGGTACCGTGGTCGTGAAAGATAATAACAACCACATCATCCTTTTTGAAGCGGTCTTTCATTTGTAGAAGCCCAGCCAAGGCCGATCCTGCGCTATTCCCTACAAAGATTCCTTCTTCGCGTGGAATGCGTCTTGTCATCACCGCAGCGTCTTTATCCGTAACTTTTTCAAAGTGGTCAATAATCGAGAAATCGACGTTGGCAGGTAAGAAGTCCTCTCCTATGCCCTCAGTGATATAAGGGTAGATTTCGTTTTTATCGAAGATGCCGGTTTCTTTATACTTTTTAAATACAGAACCATAGGTATCAATACCCAAGATTTGGACATTAGGATTCTTTTCTTTCAGGAATTTAGCTGTACCGCAGATGGTACCACCCGTGCCAACACCCACTACCAGATGGGTTATTTTACCATCCGTTTGATCCCAAATTTCTGGACCAGTTTGTTCGTAATGGGCAGCGGAATTGCTGAGGTTATCATACTGATTTGGCTTCCAAGAATTCGGAATTTCCTTGGTCAATCGTGAAGAAACGCTATAATAACTCCGCGG
>JBEIRK010000137.1:0-5942 GCA_040376005.1 Flavobacteriales bacterium | reverse complement strand
GTATTGATATTCGAAGAAATGATAATGTTTTAATCTTCATATTAATTGAAAATAAAGCATTTATAAATACTTGGGAGCAATATATAAATTGAAATAAAGGCAGCGCCTAACAGCACCTATAAGAAATTGGCGGCTCAATGCTTTAATGAAGCTTTGTGCTTCGTATTAAGTTCAGTGTTGGCAGGCAGTTTTCGTCTCCGAAATCGCGAACTTCTTGTAGCTGCAAAACGACAGCAGCCCCACACCTATAGGAGAAACCGTGCGCAAGCGCCACTTAGAATTTGTGCAATAAACCGATTAGCCTATCACATCACCATACCACCGCAAACATTGATTGTTTGCCCTGTGATATAGGTACTCATATCCGAAGCGAGAAACAGGCATGCATTGGCAACATCGTCGGTGCTGCCTGCACGCTTCAATGGTATGGTATCTGCCCAAGCTTTGCGTACATCTTCACTCAAGGCTTCGGTCATTTCAGTTTCGATAAAGCCCGGTGCAACGGCATTGCAACGAATGCCTCTGCTGCCGATTTCTTTTGCTACAGATTTTGTAAACCCTATCATACCTGCCTTGCTGGCTGCGTAATTGGCTTGACCCGCATTTCCAGTAATACCCACGATGCTGGTCATATTAATAATAGAACCGGCACGGTTGCCCAAGAAATGTTTCAAAAACGCTTTGGTAAGGTTAAATGCGCTTTTAAGGTTGGTGTTGATCACTTCATCCCACTGCTCTTCGGTCATACGCAACATTAGGGTGTCGCGGGTAATACCCGCATTATTGATAAGGACATCTATTTTCCCAAAATCGGCAATCACCGCATTTGCAAGTTCTTCGCTGGCTTTAAAATCAGCTGCATTGCTTTGGTAGCCTTTCACCTTCACACCATACTGATTGCTCAATGCATCTTCAAAAGCGCGGGCTTTTTCAACAGATGAGGCAAATGTGAATGCAACATTGCATCCATTTTTTGCAAAAATTTCGGCAATACCCTTGCCAATGCCTCTTGAGGCTCCAGTGATTAATGCGGTTTTTCCCTGTAACATGCAGCGAAAATAAACATTAAGTCTAAAACCACCGCTGAGCCATGCTGAATTCTCGAAACACATTATTTCGAAAATCGGCTTCACAAGCCAGCTCAAGCACTTTTATCACATATTTACCAATACTTACAAAACTTTTGTTTAACTTCAATGTTACTTCATTAAACAAACTTGTGAAAAACCTATACACCATAAGCGATTTAGAAAACCTATCGGGCATAAAAGCCCATACGCTTCGCATATGGGAACAACGGTATTCGTTGTTCAATCCGCAGCGATCACAAGGCAATATCAGACACTACACGGATGAGGATTTAAAAAAATTGCTCAACGTAACCACCCTGCAACGCAATGGCATGGCCATTTCAAAAATAGGCAAGCTGAGCACTGAGGAATTGCACCATAAATTGAAGGAGATTTACGAAGAGCCTTCGGAGAATGTGCATACGCATGAAGACTTACAAAACGCATTTCTTGTGGCCTGCATGGATATGAATGAGGAAGCGTTTCACAAACATTTTACCACTTCCATAGAATTACTCGGACAAGATGCCTTGTTTTTGGATGTTCTTTTTCCCGTATTAGAAAAAATAGGTTTGCTTTGGAATACCAGTGAAATTATTCCAGCACAAGAACACTTTATCATTGCATTACTCAAGCAAAAAGTAAGTTCTCTTACCGACAGTTTGAATTGGTCCCCTGTGCCCTCAAAAAAGGTATTGTTATTTACTCCAGAAACTGAATTTCACGACATTGGTTTAATGCTCATGAATTTAATGTTAAGAAAAAAAGGAATTCATACCGTTTACCTAGGCCAGAGTGTGCCTTCGAACAATATTCAACGTTCAATTGAGATCACAAAGGCAGATGCATTAATTATTTCTGTAACCATTATTACAAATATTAAAGATTTTAATGCTTACTTGCAACAATTGGCCAATTTGTGCAATCCTACGCACATTTACTTATTATGTCCTAAACAAGTTGCGCCATTGTTAACACTCCCCAAAAGTGTTAGCATTGTTAAAAAACCTTTCGAACTTTATAAACATCTGATACTCACCCCAACAGCATGAGCCATAAAAAAATCGTCGTAATCGGTAGTGGATTTGCAGGTCTTGCAACTGCAGCACTGCTAGCAAAAGAAGGCCACGAGGTTACGGTACTGGAAAAAAACAGCAGCATTGGTGGCAGAGCCCGCCACTTTTCTGAAAATGGATTCACCTTCGACATGGGGCCCAGCTGGTATTGGATGCCAGATGTGTTTGAGAATTTCTTTGGTCTCTTCGGGAAAAAAGTCAGCGATTACTACGAACTCAAGAAACTGAGTCCTTCCTACACTATCAATTTCGGAGAAGGCAACACCATGTTTGTACCCGATACGATGGAAGGTATTTTTGCGCTTTTTGAAAGCAAAGAACCTGGTGCGGGTGCGAAAATCAAGCAATTCTTGACCGTAGCTGAGGAGAAGTACAATATTTCTATGAATGACCTGGTTTACAAGCCTTCCTTATCTATTACGGAGTTTGTAAACCTCACCATGCTCAAATCTTTGTTCAGAATGAAGTTGTTTATTTCATTTAGCAAGTATGTGCGTCAGTCATTCACTCACCCCGATTTGCTGCGATTGTTGGAATTCCCAATTCTATTTTTGGGAGCCACCCCACAAAACACGCCTGCGCTATACAGCATTATGAATCATGCGGGCCTAACCCAAGGCACCTGGTACCCAATGGGTGGCATGCGCAGAATTCCAGAGGCATTGGAATCATTATCTCTAAGTTTGGGTGTAAAAATTGCAACCGATCAAGCTGTTACTAAAATTCAGGTAGAGCAGGGCAAAACCACAGGTGTATTTACCGAAGATGGTTTTTATCCAGCGGATGCAGTAGTGGCCGCTTGTGACTACGCACACACCGAACAAAAATTACTCGAACCGCAATACCGCAATTACAATAGCAATTATTGGGACACACGCGTACTTGCTCCTTCTGCACTTATATTTTATGTAGGACTCAATACCCGCGTACAAAATGTGGAGCATCACACCTTGTTTTTCGACGAAGATTTTGGAGTGCATGCTGAAGAAATCTATACCGAACCCAAATGGCCACAAAAACCCTTGTTCTATTTGTGCTGCCCGTCAGTTTCAGACCCAACAGTAGCACCCGAGGGTAAAGAAAATCTATTTGTCCTTATCCCAGTTGCCAGTGGTCTTGAAGATTCAGAAGAAATGCGAGAAAAATATTTCAATATGGTTGTAGACAGAATGGAAAGCTATTACGGCCAAGACATTCGCAATCACATTGAATATATGCGCAGCTATTGTGTCAAAGACTTCCAAGAAGACTACAATGCCCTTCGTGGAAATGCATATGGCCTTGCCAATACGCTTACACAAACTGCAGTATTAAAACCTCGCATTCGCAACAAGAAAGTTTCGAATCTTTTCTATGCCGGTCAGCTTACCGTACCTGGACCGGGGGTACCGCCTTCACTTATTTCCGCACAAATTGCGGCCAAACTTATTCAAAACTATTTCAAAAAATGAAATCAATATACGACTCCCTTTCCGCCACAGTGAGCAAAAAGATTACCCGCGCTTACAGCACGAGTTTCTCTTTGGGCATCTATTTTCTGAATCGGAAATTGCATGAGCCTATTTACAACATTTACGGCTTCGTGCGCCTTGCAGATGAGATTGTAGACAGTTTCCATGGCTACAAACAAGCCGAATTGTTTCAACAGTTTCAACAGGACCTGGATTATGCATTGCGCGAAAAAATCAGCCTAAACCCTGTATTGCACAGCTTCCAAGAAACCGTGCATAAGTATAATATCGACCGCGAACTTATTGATACTTTCATGCGCAGCATGGAGATGGATTTGCTCAAAACCGTGCACAATGAGCAATCTTATCAAGAGTATATCCTTGGCTCTGCAGAGGTAGTAGGTCTTATGTGCTTGCGTGTTTTCACCAATGGCGATGACATGGAGTTCAACAAACTCAAACCCGCAGCCATGAAATTGGGTGCTGCATTCCAAAAAGTGAATTTCCTGCGCGATCTGAAGCAAGACTACGCGCATTTAGGCAGAACCTATTTCCCAGGCGTTAATTTTAATCAGTTTGATTTGCAACAAAAAACGGACATTGAAGCAGAAATAGAATCAGACTTTGATGCCGCACTAAAAGGCATCAAAATGCTACCACGTGGTGCGCGTTTGGGTGTTTTCATAGCCTATGTATACTACCGTTCTTTGAACAATAAAATCAAATCTCACAGTCCTGAGAATATCATGAACAGCAGAATCCGCATACCAAATATGCAAAAAGCAGGCTTGCTTTTACAATCCGTGGTTCGATTTAGCCTTAACATCCTCTAATTAAAAAAACAACAATGACTATACTTAATTGTGCTCTCATTTGCCTAGGTGCCTTCTTTGGAATGGAAGGCGTAGCTTGGTTTACTCATAAATACATCATGCATGGTTTGCTATGGAAACTGCATGCCGACCACCATTTGAAAGAACACGACAGCTTTTTTGAACGCAATGATTTCTTCTTCCTCCTATTTGCGGTACCTGGCATTTCATTAATGCTGTGGGGTGCTACAGAGAGTTTTGCAGACTTCCGCTTCTGGATTGGCACTGGCATAGCCCTATATGGCTTCTGCTACTTCTTTGTGCATGACCTTTTTATCCACCAACGATTTCCTGTATTGAAGAAAACAGATAGCTCCTACCTGCGTGGATTGCGCAAAGCGCATAAAATCCATCATAAGCACTTGGGCAAAATGGATGGTGAATGCTTTGGAATGCTTTGGGTTCCTCGCAAATACTTTATTGAAGCCCGCAAAAGCAGTCAGCGGAAATGATTCCAAAGGCGTTTACCTATATCATTGTAGACCTTGGGGCCATGTTCGTCCCCATGCTGGCAGGTTTGGATAAGCGGGTGTATTTCTACAAATACCCATGGGCAGTTATTGGCGCTATTTTACTCGCTGCCACACCCTTTATCGCAGCAGACATGCTGTTCACCAGCTGGGGGGTATGGGGATTTACACCCGCATATGTAACAGGAACCTATGTAGGAGTTTTACCGCTAGAAGAAATCTTGTTTTTTATCTGCATCCCCTTCTCTTGTTTGTTTACCTATAAGGCCTTCTATCGCTACGAAATCAAATGGATTTCCGCGGAACGCGGCAAACAAATCGCCTGGTTTTTGGTGATGTTTGGCCTCACATCAGGGCTTATATTCATAGACAAATGGTACACGGGCACCACCATGTTGGCGCTATCTTTAGCCCTGTTTCTCATTCTAAAATTTAAGCCTGCATTTCGCTTTGATATCTTTTTCTCAGCATTTGCAGTGCTGCTCCTCCCCTTTTTCATTTGCAACGGTATACTCACAGGTACAGGTCCCGACCAACCCGTGGTATGGTATAACGACATGGAAAACTTGGGCGTGAGAATGCTTACTATACCTGTAGAGGACACCTTTTACGGCATGTTGCTCATTCTCCTAAATTGCTTTTTTTATGATGTATTCTCAGGTGCGATCAACGCAAAAGGGAACAACTCATAACAAATAAATTCAGCCCTTTCCCCTAATTTCGTTGCGTGCAGCGCGAGAAAACTTTTACAGACACACCAGTAGCGTTTTTGAAGGGTGTTGGCCCGCAACGCGCTGAAGTGCTCAATAAAGAACTCGCCATACACACGGTAGGCGATTTACTCTCCCACTTTCCATTTAAGTACGAAGACAGATCGATAATTTATCCAATTTCCCAACTGCAGGGCGGTGATGTATATGTACAAGTAAAAGGGCGCATTGACATGCCTGCAATGGCAGGAGAAGGAAAATCAAAACGACTTACTGTAAACATACACGACGGC
>JBEIRK010000169.1:0-4387 GCA_040376005.1 Flavobacteriales bacterium | reverse complement strand
GGATTCATCAATTTTTCGTATTTTTGAATACCATGCGCCCTAGTTTTGTATTCCTGCTGCTCTGCATCTCCTGCTCCCTGTCAGCACAAAACGACCGCATGTTTGCCGCAGGCCCCGGTATCAATGGTTTTGGCCTCGCCGCCTCTCTCAAATTATATAAGCCTGTTGACAATGTATCCCAGCTTACCAAAGGGGATTTGCTCTTCGAATTGGGAAATATTCAAAGCCGCCGCGAAGTCGCACTTATCAACAATGCCTTGCAGAGTTCTGGCGTATATAAGTTCAATAAAATCAATTATGCCTGGACTTTGCGTTCCTATTATATGTTTCGCAAAAACATCTTCCCTAGGCCCGATCGCAAATCCATTGCGCTAAATGCCGTGGGTGGAGTCGGCCTTCCGATTGCCTATACTTGGCCTGTATATATATTATTGTATAACAACAATACCCCTGGCGAAACTTTTTCGGAAGTGCGCTATGATCCTTCGGTGCATCCCCAGAATTTAATAGGAGGTAGGGCGCCATTTACCCGAGGGCTTTCCCAAGGGAAATTTACACCCGGCTTAGGATTGAACACAGGATTGGAATTTTCATGGGGCAATTTTCGCAATGATGTAAAATCGGTTACCATGGGCGTGCGTCTCGAAGGATATGCGCGCAAATTGCCCATTATGTATGCGGCTACGGATTCTTCCTTAAACCGCAGTCTCTATTCTATGTTTTATCTTACCTTTGCATTCGGATTTAGTCATCCGTAAAAAAGGAATTTTAAGTGTTAGAATTACCCATAACCCAGCCCTCAGCCCGCAGAATATCTAAGCCTTCTTGGCTGAAAATAGACCTGCCTACTGGCGAAAACTATACCCGTGTAAAGCGCATAGTGCGTGAACATAAATTGCATACCATTTGCGAAGATGGCAAATGCCCGAATATGGGTGAATGTTGGGGTGCAGGCACTGCCACATTTATGATTTTGGGCAATGTGTGTACCCGCAGCTGCTCGTTTTGTGCGGTGGCTACCGGGCGTCCGGGCGCATATGATATGGACGAGCCTTACCGCGTGGCCGAGGCCGTGAAACTCATGGGCGTGAAGCATTGCGTAATCACCAGTGTGAACCGCGATGAACTCAAAGACAAAGGGGCAACCGTTTGGGCGCAAACCATTCGCGAAGTAAAGAAGCTCAATCCTGATACCACAATAGAAACCCTCATTCCCGATTTTAAAGCCCAATGGGATATGTTGTACATGGTGCTTGACGAAAAGCCAGATGTGGTGAGTCACAACATGGAAACAGTAGAACGCTTGTACCGCATTGTGCGTCCGCAAGCCAAATACCAACGCAGTTTGGAGCAAATAGCCCGCACCAGCGCCTATGGCGCGCGCACCAAGAGTGGTGCCATGTTGGGCTGTGGCGAAACCGATGAAGAAATTGTAAAGCTGATGGATGATTTACGCGCCCACAATTGTGATGTGCTTACCTTGGGGCAATACTTACAGCCTACAAAAATGCACCTCAATGTGGCGGATTACGTACATCCTGATAAGTTCAAGCACTGGGAAGAACTTGGCTTATCCAAAGGCTTTAGATTTGTGGAAAGCGGCGCTATGGTGCGCAGCTCATATCACGCTGAGAAGCACGTCCTGTAAGGGATTTTTCATAGATTAATTTGTGTTTTATCTTTTGTCATTTCTGACAAAAAAATAACACCAGTGCGCCTTTTTTGTCATTTTTAAAAATATACGCCTTTTTTTTCCTGAAAAAATGGCATAATCGGTCCTTGCATCTTTAATTTGCACTACAGAGTATTACCAAAAAAGGAATATGAAATTAAACAAACTTATACTGATCTCTTCTGGCGTGGTGCTTACCGCCGGTATGGCCATCCTTGCAGAAACGGATTTTGCAGGAGCTCGTTGGTCAAATCCATTTGCCAAAGCGCAGAAGGAAGCTGGAGAAGCAGAAGATATTCAAGGTGCCATCGAGTCTATGTATTCCATGCGTTTGAATGAAAAAACAGGAACCATCGAACCTGAATGGTTTGAAGCTGCATTGGCACAAGCCAATAACCGCGTTTCTAGTCGTGGTACTACCTTGAAGTGGACCAATATGGGTCCAGATAACGTAGGTGGCCGCGTGCGTGCCTTCTTGATTCACAACCACAAAGACAGCGGTCATGTGATGTTTGTAGGCAGTGTAAGCGGTGGCTTATTTAAATCACGCACCAACGGCCAAAGCTGGTTGCCAGTAGTTGATCCAACTTCTAACTTGGGTATTACTTGCATCGCGCAAACTCCTGATGGTACCATTTACTATGGCACAGGTGAAGGTGGATTTACCAACTTAGGTGGAACCCGCAACGGTTCTCCTGCGTTCCCTGGTAACGGTGTTTACAAGAGCACCAGCACTGCAGGTGATGCATATACAAATATTGCAAATACAGCTGCTTGGTCAGTAGTAAATACAATGGTAGCGCACCCAACCGAAAATTGGTTGTGGGTTTCTAATGGTGCTGGTGTTTACCGCACCACCAATGGTGGCGCAAACTGGACCTTGGTTCGTGGCGGTAACATACAAGATATGACCATTGATAAAGATGGTATTGTATGGTGCACAAGTTCTGCAGGTAAAATTTACAAAGGGAATACAGACGGTACTATGTTTACAGATATGCCGGGCGTAACTGCAGGCGGTCGTACTTCAATTGCCGTATCTCCTGAAGATCCACAATATGTTTACTTGCTTCGCAGCGATGGACGTTTCTTGCAAGGCGTTTGGCGCACTACCAACGGCGGTGCTAATTGGGATTTGTTGGTTTCTAAAACTGAAGTAACTGAAATTTTCGGTACTGGTCAAGGCTATTATGACAACTGTATTGCAGTTGATCCTTTGAATAAGAATCGCGTGTATTTGGGCGGTGTAGATATGGCAATGTGGGATACCGATAAAGGCTTCCGTCAGATTGCCAGCACATTCGATGCACCTTGGAATGCAAGTTATGTGCATGCGGATAAGCATTTTATTACCTTTAATACCCGTACAAATCCACCAACGATGATTGTAGCGTCAGATGGAGGTTTGGCCTTCAGCACCAACAGATCTGTATGGACACAAATGAGCCGTAACTTCTTCTCGTATCAAGCATACAACGTAGCCGCGAACTATTTGGGCCATGTTGCCGGTGGTTCACAAGATAACGGTACCCAACTCATTAACTTTACGGGTAACTCTTTCAATGGAGAGCCAAGTAAGAATGCCTTGGAAATTTTCGGTGGTGATGGTTTTGACGTTGAATTCTCAAAATTCAAACCTTCTACTATTTTCATGAGTACCTACTACGGTAGAATTGTTCGAACTGCCAATAATGGTCAGTCTAACTCTACCTTCTGGGATAAACGTCTCGATGGTACCAGCCAAACAGACTTTAATACCACCTTTAGCCTTTGGGAAAAAGATGCTACCACTTCTCGCTTGTTCCTTGCAAAAGATGCGGATGTATGGTGCGCAATTAACCCTACTGATTTCTCAAATTCAGTATCTTGGTTCTTGGTAGCTGCAGGCACAGGCAATAGCAGAATTATTGAAATGGATCACACTCCTGATGG
This sequence comes from Flavobacteriales bacterium, assembly GCA_040376005.1. Classification (GTDB taxonomy): domain Bacteria; phylum Bacteroidota; class Bacteroidia; order NS11-12g; family UBA955; genus JAGXTF01. The sequence goes on along the minus strand of JBEIRK010000169.1, from coordinate 783 downwards.
AAACCATTTGTTTGTGGCTAAGCCAGGCGCTTTGTGGCGTATTGATAGCTTGAATAAGCCTACCTACAGCACTTCGTTGTATCCTGGTGCGCGTGATATTCCCGCGGGAATTACCAAGAGAAACATTATGCCAGCTGCTGCAGGCGGACGTACAGTGACTTCTGTGAATGTGGACATGGCCAACGGCGCGCACGTGGTAATCACCCTGGGTGGTTATGGCAACCCTACCTATGTGTACGAAACAGAAAACGCCTTGGCAGATGTTCCAACTTGGAAAAACATCACAGGTGACTTGCCTTCTATTCCAGTGTACGATGCGGTAGTTGATCCTGATAATTCAAACAGAATCATCATCGGTACGGATTTCGGTATCTACATGACCGTGAATGGTGGCACCAACTGGACTGAAGAAAATACGGGAATGGCACGTGTGCCTGTATTTGAAATCAGAGGATATGAGTTTAACCCATGGGAAGGTATGGTTATGTACATTGGTACTCACGGCCGTGGCTTCTTCCGTTGCGACAACTTCCTTACCAATACCAAGAAGGTGGCAAAAGCGCAAATGGCGATTCAAGCGTATCCAAACCCAGCGCGGGATCAGTTTAACTTGAGCTTCACTGCTGCACAATCTGGTAAAGCAAGCATTCAGGTGTATAACCTTAGAGGTGAATTGGTGCGTACCTTAAACGTACAAACCACTGCAGGAAGTAACACAGTTGAAATCAATACTTCTGAATTGAATTCAGGTTACTACTTCGCAAAAGTGATTCAAGGAACAGC